>NZ_VPEA01000005.1:0-234197 GCF_013417365.1 Acinetobacter sp. YH12252 | reverse complement strand
TCAACAATACAAAAAATTTCTGTAAAATCGTACATGGTAGTTAGAGCCTTTGGGTTGTGTCGTAACTTTCTAAATGGCTCTAACTACCTTTTTTTCAAGGGCTTTTCTTATCCGTAATTCGGGTTAACTTAAACCTTAATTTTATCATTCAACTGCTGACCTACATCGTCAGTCTGTTTTAGCAGACCGTTTAGCCATACACTAAAAAGTTTAACTTTTTGGTGGGAATCCCTGCGTGCCCCCTCTGCGGCGGAACGGGAGGGGGACACCTTCGGGTGTGCTGATCCATTGGCTATCAGTCTGCTAACCCTCTTTCGTTTCGCCACCATTATTTAGCAGTAATGCGGTGAAACTTCTTTCATAGCCAAAGGAGTCATACCCATGACTAAGCATTTTCTATCTTTATTGTTTTCCCTAAAACGATTTTATATTTCCTTGCCGCATTAGCAGCTTTCATAATTTTTTGCTTACTTGACTGATCTAAATGCTATCTAGGTTTGGAAGGCTTTGCTGCATCTACACTTTAGTCCATACAGCAAAATTTATTACACACCAAATAACACAATAAAAATTAGGGGGAATGATGAAAATTCTTACTTCACTTGCATTCATCACACTTGCACTTATGGCATCAGGCTGTGCTAGTAAAACTGAACGTCAATTTATCAGTGGTTGTAAAACAGGCGGGATTGATGGCAGTACCTGCTCATGTATTTATGACAAACTCGAAAGTAAATATGGAGAGGATGGACTCAAAAACAATCTATACACCTTACAGCAATCTGAATCTTTCAAAATGGATATGGTCAATTCTTCCTATCAGTGCATGAAGGAATAGCCATGAGAACACTTGCAGGCATTATCTGCATTATTGCAGTGATTTGCTTTTTAGGATTGCCATTTATTGGCTTCATGATCCTAATGGGAATTTTTATAGCATTGGCAAAATTTGCCGCTGGGGGAAAGTAAATGAGTTCAAATATTAAATCATGGGTGATCAGTGGCTACTTAGTGATTGGTTTTTTCTTTGCCGTCTATCAACACTTTTGGGGACAGTATAACTATAAGCCATTTACCTACAATTTAGGACAAGGCTTAGTTTGGCCTGCGGTAATGTTTCCAACAGTAGGGAAAATCATCGGTGGTATTTTGATTCTATTATTCATTTGGTTCGTTGTTATTCGTCCCAAAATATAAGGGAGTGAAATCATTAAATCCATATTCTGTACATTTACTCCAGCGTTTCTTACTTGCTGAAATACCGTGATGATCAGGCACTGGAAAAGGAACTAATTTGGGAGTTCCTGTATTACATTTTAATCCTTTAAAAGTTTTACAATAGTCCCAACAAGGAGAGCAGCTGATTTATTCAGCTGCTCTCCTCTTAAATGAGATTAATCCATTCCTCTACGATTTTTCGAATTAGCCACCCCTCTGCCAAAACTACGCATATAGGCTGAATCTTTCACTCGGAGATGCTGCTGTTCTTTTTCGCCATTCACCAAATAAGGGACAATATAATTAAAAAAGTTATAGACTTCACTGGCATTGTTACGATGAATCATACCAATCCCTAAAGTCCCCATCGCTTCATAGATCGCCATATAGTCGGAATGGTTACAGTTAAAAATATAACCATATCCGTGTGTAATCTGCTTCCAGCACTCACCTATCCACTGCCCCATTTCAAAACCACATTGATGCATATTTCCATCGTACATAAGCAAAAGATGGCAATGGTAGCCCTTACTAACCCCATGCTCTAATGCCCATGCATAACCATATAACCCACTAAAACAAGTATCTTGATCGGCTATACGCCGTAGCAATGTTTCTAGCGCTTTATTGAACACTTGGATGTTGTATAAGGCTTGATATTCTTTCTTGATAGATAAATCCACTCGAACCACCAGTGTTCTCGCATAATGATGAATGAGTGTGGATGTATAATCAAAAAGGCTATGCTGATTCTCTAATTCACGTTGTTGAAAATCAATCAGTTGCTGTTTTACACAGCCTGATAATGATTGGATATAAGTTAGAATATGCCAGACTGTCATATCATCAATACAGACTATAAAATCATGGTCTGCCTGTGGCATTAGACGGAGTGTGTGATCAACGATGTTCACCACCTCAATGAATATCTGCACTGTATTGCAATAGAAAAAATTAGCGTTATAGATTGGCTTAAATGACTGAACTAATTTTTGTAGGTCTATCATCAGGTTTTGATGATATAAATCATAACTACCTAAGCAAACTTCTTGAATGAAATGGTCTACTGCTGCCAATACTTCTGCTTCATGGTAAAGCTGATCATATTGAATATTCTGGTACATTTAGGTTCTCACTGAAACATAAGGTTCATATGTAAGTGAGGAATATATTTTTTTACTGATCTTGTTTCTAAAGCAGGATGTTGTGATCATCCTGCTTAGCTGAATATGCTCATAGACTTTGGAACATACTATAGGGTTAGTTCTGAATATTTTAATACTGTGTTATTGATACATAGTCTATAGCCCATTTGAGTATGGGCTATACTGTGCTAAGTGCCTCACTCAACTAGATAAGATATTGTTTATGTTTGATATATTACTTATATATTACTTATAGTTAATAATATATATTACCTGTTAAGCACTCTACACTGTAGTTTCGATAAGTTCGTTCATCTACATAACGCTCATCGCCAATCTATCGGATTTTGCTTAGGCTAAAGTTACACTAATTTTTATTTTTTGGCAGGCTTCCTCTGAACACCCTGTACATTCTTTTCCCCTCAAGACGTAACACTTGATCCACTTCAGACTGTTCCTCAGAAATCATCTTAATGGATTTCAGGTATAGCTGAAGCTCGAATGGGCAGTAAAAAAATTCAGATAGTACGATGTAAGCAACAGCATGTTCACAAATCAGCCTTTTCATATTCTGATTATTCTTGCCGACTGCTAAAAAATGGGAGATAAGTTTTTTATGTGACCATGCAACTGGCAGCTCAACCGCTTCAAATCTTATCGCATCTGTGCCTGTAAATTGATATTTTTTTTCTTCTCTAATTTTATCGAAATAAACGTTTTCCCAGTAATAGCAGATATCTTCAATCCATTCTTCTGCTTCAATGCCAATATCTGGCACAATAAACATCATTCTGAAGCATAATTTATTGTCTTCTGCTAAATCCCAGAACCCCAAATACCCTGAAATCTGAGCAAGTTGCCTGTAGCCCCTCATTGCGTTCATAAAGTCTTTTTTTAGATTAATGAAGCTATCATCGTATAATTTTTGCTGTCCATGCATCAGAAACTCAATGGTAAAAATAAAACTTCTAGCACTCAGATTCATCACATTATTAAAATATTGGCAATATTCATGAAATTTTTTGACAGCCTTATTTTCTTCATTTTTTCGCTTTATAAATTCCTCATGGTTTCTGAACTTTTCAAGAAATTCATCCATATAAGCAATATTTTCGACACTCATGTCACTAAACACATCAGGGAAGAAATTCGCAGGCAAAACGTTAAATTGTGTAGGCTTGCTCCTTTCATTCAGAGTGGGACTTAATTGTTCATGCAACCTCACTAATTTCTCATTTTTAATATGTAAATCGAGAACCTCGTAATACAACTCCACCCGTGATGTCGACTCAAATAAATTGACTTTATATTCCGCATTATCAATATGCATCCTACGGGTATTCTTCAGACCAAGATCATTACTAAGAAATTTAAAAGGATAAAACTTATAAGCAGAAACTGGAAAATAGAACTTATTCCATGTGATTAAAAAATAATGTCCTTTCATCTTATCTAGTGATCTTATAAACAGTATCAATTCCAATAAAATTCCCAGATTCAACTCATCCCTGTGTTTCAGAAAACCGCTGCGATTCAGGTCGATGCCAAGGTTGTGAAAAATATTTTTAATTATTTTGTCACTGAAATAAACTAAAGACATTACTACACCTGCATTTCAACTATTTTTATAGATCAAATTTGTAGATCATATTACCAAAATTATTAGCTTATTATCCAATCTTTGTAAGGCTTGTGATTCATATAATTCAGCCAAATTTTCATTAGATATATTTTACAGGTACAGCTTAAAACAAACTTTTAGAACAAGATTTCTTTCAATATATCAGGCTGAGTTCGGAGCTCATGAATGATGGTTTCGGCAATGTATCCACCACTGTAAGGCATCTTATACCCAAACTTTTCCATCTCTTTAGAAGGATATTTTGCTTTCAGTATCTGATTAAGATTGTTAAGTTCGAGCTGTAATTTTTCTATTTTTTTCCCAATTGATGCTGGCTTTCTTCGCACGCCATCTGACTGAGCTTTAGCATACAACTGCTTACTCTCCTGCTCTAATTCACTGAGCATTTTTTGCTTAAGCACAAGTTCAGACTGAAGCCATTCAATATCGTAAACCTCAAAAGCTTTGACCAGATCATCAAGCACAAAATGAACAGCTTGATTCAAATTAACCCATTTGCCACGACGCGCCACCTGCTCTCTTAAAGTGCGATATAAAATTTCCCGTCTTGGATATAAATGCTTGTCGTAACGAGCTTTGACTGCAATGATTGCCTTTGCACTTTTGGCAAGTGTACGGTTCTGAATAAACTCCACCCCACCAAGAATTTGCACATAAGCAATTAAAATATCTGAATATTGCCTTTGGAAAATTTTGGCAGGCAAGTTATTCACCTCAGGTCTTAATGTATTTATCTGCATTAAAAGCTGTGCAATCTGGAATGGCTTGAAAGGGATTGAAACCACATCCCCCATCATTTCTAAATGAAAAGCTGACTGCTCACTCAATTGAAAATCATTCTGCTGCATTCTTTTTATGATTTTTTCTTTTTGATCAATATATGATTGATTCTCCGTTTCTATTAATTCATTATTCAATTCACACTCATAGTAGTAACAAAAGTTTAACCATATATCCTGCTCAAGCTGCTCTAACCTTGATAATTTTTTATCAATCATAATTCATTAAAATACAGATAATTACATAGCATAATACTACTATATTTTTAAAAGCTAGTACCAATCTACTTTTACAATTTTTTAAATTTTATAGTTACCCCATCAATGAACTGATCTAATAGTTTTAACATTATAGGTTGATCTCCAGCCAATATTTAAGGTTAAAAAATTAGTTCTTTTATCTAATTGCGATAATCACAAAAGGATCAAAGATATGGGCTACTTAACATCTAAAGAAATTCGCCACAAACTCAAAAATTGCTCTGCATCGACTTTATGGCGTTACCAACAACCTAATCAAAAAATGTTCGAGCAACCAATGCCTCAACCTATTAAGAAATGCGCTGGCTCTACTAGCCTTTGGGATGAAGAAACGTTTAACGAATGGCTAATCAAATATTTCAATAACAACCAAATGAGTAATCTGTCTAGATAGACAGATTACTTAATTTTTTCCACCATTTTTTATAAGCCTTCGACATCTCTTTTTGATAATCATAATAGTCATATGTCCCCTGTTCCCCAGGCATCACATGACCAACCATCAGTTCCGCAACATCCCTACTTGTAAACGCACTGAAATTTGTCCTTGCTGTACGCCGTAAATCATGCATAGACCAATGATCCATTTCAATTTTATAATTCTTCCTTGCAAATTGCATGAAGTTATAAGGGGTATCTGTTGGCCCACTACGCCCCATTGGCTCTTTGCCATTTTCATGTGGGAAAATGTATTCAGAATTACTCAAATCCATTGCAGACTGAAGCCACGGTTTGATCTCATCAATAATAGGTCGAACAATGTCCCCTTTACTTTCTCCTGTCTTATGATTTTCATACGGTACTGTCCATGTATTTTTACTAAAATCAAAATCTGATTTCCGTGCAAGCCTCAACTCACTATATCGATTACCATAAAACAAACATAACTTGAGAAATAAAACATTCCTTAATGATGTTCTAGACTCATCACAAATTTTAAAAATTAAAGACAACTCATCATCTTGTAATACTCGAACAGTTTTATTTTTCTTAATATTTAAGTCACGCTTTCCAGTGATATGTCTTATGGGATTTTGCTCAATTAATTTTCGATTAATCCCCCAATCCAAACACTGCTTTGTATTCGTAAGAATGCGATCAGTTATCGATGGCGACTGTTTAAATTGCTCTTCTAGTAAATCTAACCACATATGTAATGTGATTTGCTCAGCAGGTATGCTACCTAACTTTGGGAAAACATAAAGTTCAAATGATCTCAAATATTGATCTGCATTCTTTTTATTAGGAATACTATATTTCGCATGCCACTCACGAAATAGCGCTTCAAAAGTTATAGCCTCTGTGATCTTGTGAAGCTCTACTTTTTTATGAATACGCGGGTCATGTCCATTTTCTAAAATTGCTTTCATTTTCTGCAATTCAATACGAGCTTCTTTAAGACTCATATTTGGATAGGTTCCCAAGTCTAAACGAGCTTGCTTATCTTTATATCGAAAACGCATCTGAAAAGTGAGTTTTCCTTTTTGCGATACACGAACGCTCAATCCATCTTGATCAGACTCTGTATGTATAGCTGAACGTTCACGATCTAGATTCTTCTTAAGCCACGTATCTGTTAAAGGCATTTTACTCCACCTGTGTACATATTTTTTTCAAATAGAAAATTCTAGAAAATGTGTACACACATATGTACACAAACATACTGACTAGACTTGAAATCTATTGAATGGGGTTGAAAGATATACCAGATAAAGAATATCAATATTTTTATATTTTTACAGCACTTACAATGCTTTTATTATCATATTTGAAATAGGTTGAATGGGCTTGAATAGATATCAAACATTTGGGTGGGAAATAATCGCGAAAGTACGTCGCTGTGCGACCTGCGCCGCTAACTCATCTTTAAAACTCATGCAAGACACCTACTGCAGAACCGCAGTGTATAAGATCAAAATGATCAATATGAAAAATTGGCGTAATTGTAGCAGATTTGAATCAAATTTTATTGATTGTTGATATGTTCTAATTTATCCACAACTGAAAATATAGTTACTTTTTCAATCTATACTTTTGCTTTTGGCTTTTCGGTTTTTCTGGAATCGTACGTTCAATCAAACCTACTTCTATGGCAGGATTCATATCGTTCTTTTGGAATGTTGCGCTATGAGTTAAACCTAACAACTGCATCAACTCAGCCAAACTATATTCATCTTGTTTCATCACTGAAATTAAACGCTGGACTTGGTCGCTCACTTGTACGCTATCTTGAGCGGTAGCATGATCGCTAGCTTAAGCCGAATGTTTAAACAGCTCTTCTAAACGCTCAACATCCATTGGTAAGCCTAATAAGTAGCCCTGTAATTGCTGACAGCCTAAACGGGTTAAAATTTCTGCTTGTAACGGCGTTTCCACCCCTTCAGCGGTCACAGTTAAACCCAGTTTAATCGCCAACTGAATAATACTTTCTAAAATTAATTCTTCTTTGCTGTCCAAACACAAATCTAAAATAAAAGCACGATCAATTTTCAACTCATCGACTGGCAATTTTTTCAAATATAAGAAACTCGAATGTCCTGTGCCAAAATCATCAATCGCCAATTGAATCCCCATTTGACGCAAACGCTCAAAACTACGAATACTCGATTCGATATGATGCATTGCTGTACTTTCAGTCACTTCAATCATCAGGTGATGGGGTTGAATCTCATAGCGTTTAAACAAGTTTTCTAAAGTCGAAAATAAGTGTTTATGTTCAAACTGCACTGCCGATAAATTCACAGCCACAGGAAATAACGGTGCACCTGATCTTTCCCAAATTTGAATTTGTTTAAAGGCTTCCTCTAACGTCCAATAGCCAATTTGAATAATCAACCCCGTCTTTTCAGCTCCTTTAATAAACATATTTGGGGTAAGTAAACCATGTACGGGGTGATACCAACGAATTAAAGCTTCTACGCCACAAATTTTATGGTCAGCGGCTTTAAACTTTGGCTGATAGAACAACGCAAATTGTTGTTGTTCAACTGCTTTATATAAATCATTAATCAACTTACTTTGGCTTTTAGCCTCAAGTAACTCCAGATCATAATTAAATATTGAACTGGTGTTACGCCCCTGATATTTAGAGGTCAGCATCGCCGCATCAGCATTCATTAAAATATCTTGCAAATTGGTGCCATGCTCTGGATACATCGCAATGCCAATACTGCCTGAAATATTAATGACCTTGCCTGCAATTAAGAAACTTTGCTGAATCAGTTCTAATATTTTTTCAGAAATGACAGTGGCTTCTGCAATGTCGGTATGTTCAATCACCAAAAGAAATTCATCGCCACCAATTCTTAATAATTGGGTATTTTCGCCCAAGTGGGATTGCACACGTTTAGACAACTGAATCAGCAATTGATCGCCAACATGATGCCCAAATACGTCATTCACCGCTTTAAAGCGGTCTAAGTCGATATACAAAAATGCAATTTTAGTGTTTTTTTGCCGATGCTCAGAAAAAAGCAATTGTGCATATTCAGCTAAATATAAACGGTTGGGCAATTTGGTCAGGTTATCTTTGACTGCCTGATTGGCCAATTCACGGTTGGCTAAAGACAATTGTCTGCTTTTTTCTTCTAAGCGCAGCTCCAGCAGAGATACGCCCACCGCAGCAGCAAAAATCAGACTGGTCACTAAAATAACCACCAACAGAGCTGGCCCTTGCCCGATCTGGAAGTGCCCTGATTGAGGCAAATCTGCTGTAGAGTAAAAATGCAGTGCTTCCATGCCTATATAGTGCATGGCAACAATGCTCAGACTCATGAGCACCGCAATGAAAATTTTATATTGTGCCTGACGCCCCATTCTGCACTTGGAATGAAACATAAACCAAAAGGTAAGTATTGCACCGCCAATGGCCACTAATACAGACAGCAAAACAATGGTAGGATCATAATAACTACGGTAGCCTTCTACCTGAATTCCCATCATGCCCGTATAGTGCATGCCTGAAATACCCAACCCCATTAAAATGCCGCTCAGGATCAAACGCGCCACAGGCAAGGTCGATTGCGTGGTCAGCCAAACCGCAAACGTAGAGGCGATAAATGCAATAACAAAAGATAGGGTCGTAAAGCTAAGATCAAATTGATACGGTGCAGGTAACTGGCAGGCCAACATGCCCACAAAATGCATACTCCACACTGCCGCACCCAGCAGCAAACCACTCATGATTAATGCAATTTTTTTTAGTTGTTGTTGTACATTTTGAAAAAGCATTTGCCCAACAGACACTGCAAAATAGCAGGCCAATACTGAGATTGCTACCGAGCCAATTACCAAGCTCAGATCATAATGTACATGCATCATTAGATGTATCCATCTCTGTCATATTTTATTGTTTTTCGGCTACTCAATCTCACACTCTCTTATAAATAATAACTAAAAAGCAACCTGAACGACGGATTGATCTAGCAAAGACTGCATTGACTTAAGAGTCTAATACTATTCCGCTTTGGTCAATAGTCAAATATATAATATGTCATCATGAAATAATGGCAATTCAAAACTGCTAAAAATAGCTGTCTGACTCAAAGCTATATGCATCTTGTCACTTTACTTTTCGCTTTAGGATGAAAAAAACCAGCAACTTTTCGCTGCTGGTTCTATTTGATTAAGATTCTAACATTGTTTTAAGGTTGATTCGGCTCAGAAACACCTTTTTGTAACATGGCATAGTCTTGCAACACCTGCGCTGCTTCAATCACAAAAGCTTCTTCCTCAGGTAAAGCAGGGCGTTGTGCCGCTTTCATTTTGGCACGCGCTTCTGCCAAAGCATCAATAGATGCCTGATAGCTTTCCCAATTAGCAAATGGTTTCAAACCTGTTTCCTGACGGCGTTTGTTTTCCGCAGTCAGCGTTTGTTGCTCCAAAGCTAACAACTCTGCTCTGCGTTGTTCAATATCTAACACAATGCTTTTGCGATCTTCAGTTTGTTTGGCAATTTGCTTACGTTGTTCCAAATATTGAAATTGCGGATCAAGCGTGACACGTTGCTGTGACAATTGCCCTAGCTTGGTGATGTACGGCTGTACCGAACCTTCACGCTTAAATGGTGCAGTTGGAATAGTATCCCACTTCAAAGCATTTTTCGCTTTGCGTTCACCAAACTCCTCATTGTAAATATCCACCAGTTTAATGTCAGGAATCACACCTTTGTTTTGGGTACTTCCACCTGTAATACGGTAGAACTTACGTTGAGTTAAGGTCGCCTGCCCATAGGCTAAGGTGTCGAGTTGTACCTGCGCTGTACCTTTACCTGTGGTGGTGCTACCAATCACAATCCCGCGCTGATAGTCCTGAATTGCAGCAGAGTAAATTTCACTGGCCGAAGCAGAAGCAAGGTTAATCATCACTGCCAATGGGCCTGCATAAGTCTGTGCACCGCCATCGTCATCTTCAAATACGCTCACGTTGCCATTGCCATCACGAATTTGCACTACAGGGCCTGATTTGATTACTTGCCCAAGCATACGTGCCACTTCTTCTAGTGAACCGCCAGGGTTGTTACGTAAATCGACAATAATCCCTGCGACATTTTTGGCCGCCAAACTTTTCAGGGCATTGTTGGTATCCTCCGACACCGAGCGATATTCATTGCCTGCACGACGTGCACGGTAATTCAAATAAAAGGATGGAATTTCAATCACACCATAGGTATAAGTTTGACCATCACGTTTGATGTCAATCGTTCGTGAGCGAACTCCCGCATCTTCTTCCTGAATCACATCACGCACAATGGTCACATTACGCGCCTGATTCATCGCCGCACCCGCACCCAACAAACGCACAGTGACTTTGGTGCCACGTTTACCGCGAATCAGCCCCACAATTTCATTGCTCGGCCAACCCACAACATCCACCATTTTTTCGCCATCTTGCGCCACACCAATAATGCGGTCACCCGATTTCACCTGCCCTGTTTTACTGGCAGGGCCACCTTCAACAATGGTTTCAATTTTAGTGTAGTCTTCATTGCCTCGTTCAGGACGAATCGACACCCCAATCCCTTCAAGCTGCAAAGTCGTTTGACGATTCAGCTCCATCGCATCAACAGGTGGGAAATAATTGCTGTGCGGATCATAAGTCAGCATCATCGCATTCAAAGTTTTATCCAGCACATCATCGCTCTTTAAACGATCCATGCGCTCTAACTGACGAGTATAACGCTTAGTTAAAGTCTGCACTGGAGTCAAATCTTCTGGACTTGCCAAATCCTGACCATTGGTCAATTCAGGGTTATCTTTAATGGCTTTATGTTTTGCCAATTCTTCTTCTTTGCTAATGGTCAGGTTAATGAGCTGTGACACCAACATTTTTTGCCAATGCTTACGCATTTCTGCTTCAGTATTAAAGAACGGTGCTTTTTCCCGATCTGTTTCAATCGTGACATTTGGCTGTTTTAAATTTTGTGGTTTTTTCAGCTCTGCCAACATGAAATGATAAAACTGTTTTAAGCGTTCACGATACTGTGCATGAATTTGATACGGCCCCGCCAAATTGCCTGCTTTTAATGAAGCGCCAAATGTTGCTGCATATTGTTTGCGGTATTGCTCAACTTCTTTAGCCAAAAACAAAGTATGGTCTGGGTCTAAACTGTCGATATAAAAATCAAAAATGCGCTGCGACGTTGCGGCATCTAAACGCTGATTTAAATAATGCTGACGATCGACCAAGGTCGCCAATTGACGCGAAACCAAAGCTTGTTCCTGCGTCGGCACAATACTGTTAGCAACGACAGCGGTATTATTGGCTGCAATTGCCTCGTTAATGGCGTGAGAAAAGAAAAAACCGCCAGTTGCTATTGCAACCGCACAAGCGATGGTTTGAAGTTTCATAAAAATATTTACGTCCTTGGTTTTTGACCAATCTCTGCTTTTCACAATGAATTGAGCAGATTCAAAATCTTATACAACTTAATTTGGGTCTGTCGTGTAGTTTTATCATAATCTGTGCTGTCAAAATGTAGCAAATCATTGCAGAATTCAGGTATTGTTTTTTTATTGATAAAAATCGAATACGGACACCCAATATGATTGGCGCATTGATGCTCGACATCGCTGGCACAGAACTTACTCAAGAAGATATTGAACTATTAAGCGCTCCGCAAGTCGGTGGAGTCATTTTATTTGCCCGAAATATCCAATCTCCTGCGCAAGTACGCGCCTTGACCGACCACATGCGTCAGGTACGCCCTGATATTTTAATTGCAGTCGATCAGGAAGGCGGACGCGTACAACGCTTAAAACAAGGTTTTACCCTATTGCCTGCTATGGGTAGATTTGGCGAGTTATACCAAAACGAACCTGAACGTGCCTTAGATTTAGCCGAAGAATGTGGCTGGTTGATGGCCACCGAAGTATTAGCCGTAGGCATTGATTTTAGTTTTGCACCCGTTTTAGATTTAAATGACATCAGTGATGTCATTGGAGATCGTGCTTTTGCTGCGCGTCCTGTCGATATTATTGCTTTGGCAGATGCTTTTTTACGTGGAATGCATCGTGCAGGAATGGCAACCACAGGCAAGCATTTTCCTGGGCATGGATCGGTTAAAGCAGACTCTCACGTTGCTGCCGCGATAGATTCACGTTCTTTTGCCGAAATTCAGCAACAGGATATGCAAACCTTTATCCAACTGCAAAATCAACTGGATGCCCTCATGCCTGCACATGTTATTTATGATCAGGTCGATCCGAACCCTGCAGGTTTTTCTGAGTTTTGGTTACAGCAAGTGCTTCGCAAAGACTTGGGCTATGATGGTGTACTCTTTTCGGATGATTTAAGCATGCAGGCGGCTTGTGTAGCAGGCGATGCCGATGCACGTATTCATGCCGCTTTGCTTGCAGGCTGTGACATGGGATTGGTCTGCAACAACCGTGCTGCACAACGATTGGCTTTAAATGCGATTGCCGATTTACCCTTGCCGAATCAGGCACGTTTAGAACGCATGCGCGGTAAAATCCCTGAGCTTAGTGCAGAGTTTAGCATTGCTGAAGTTTTAGACTTGGGTGATGAATGGCGAAGCGTCCGTGATCGTATCTTGGTATTTAAAGAACAAAGTGCCGCGCTACTGGCAGCACAAACTAGTCACGACCCGACCAATTATTCAAGTACCACTAAAAACGCTGCGACTTGAGATCACCACAAACTAACTAGGGTCTGTTGACAATTCGTCTATGTTTGCGACGTGAGAGATATATCTCGCAAGATTTTTTAGCTGATATAAGGCATGGGACAGGAAATTTAGTCATTCTAAATGACTGGCACATAACGCAATAGCAGCAAAAAATATGCTCGTCCTGAAAGGCTGTGGCTAAAACTTTCTCAGATTGCGTTATGGAACTTGAAAATAGGTCCACTATTCCCTGCGTTTTATGCCTGATCTGCTCAGTTTTAGCCTACAGCGCAAGCCATTTATGAAATGTCAACAGACCCTATACGCCTTCACTTTTTCACAGCATTTATACGACAAAGGAACACGACAGCTTATTCCTTTTTGATTATGATAAACTTATTCTATTTTGAGTATATGCCTGACACCGCAGCTTGAGTGTCAAAGCATGCCTAAAAAGACAACGACCACCATACAAACAATTAAGGTCTATACGAAAATGACAAAAACATTGCTGAACAGCAAAATCACGACAGAAAAAAGGACTGAAATGCACAACTCGGATGCCAAGCCAACTCGCTCAGACACGACTGCATTGTCCAAACATCGGCATATTTCTTTTACCGCACATTATACGGGATATATCTGGTATCAAAGGGGGATTTCACATCCTGTATTTGCGACCCGAAAAGGCAAGTTTTTAGCCAAATTGGTACATCCTTTAGAAAACTGGGCAGAACGTCATGTGGGCGGCAGTATGCGCAGCACCCTCAAACAACGTCACCAAATGATTGATGCACACTTAACCGCACTGATTCAGCAACATCCGCAATTACAAGTGCTCGAAATTGCATCTGGGCTGTCACCACGCAGCTGGAACTTTCGACAAAAATATCCTGAACTGAATTACCGTGAACTGGATTTGCCTGATATGGCGCAAATTAAAACTCAAGCGTTACGACAAATTGACCACGACGCACCTGAAGTTCTCACCGCCGATATTTTTAGTGAATCCTTTCAACAGGCCTTTGAATATTTTGATCACTCGCAACCCTTAGTAATTATTAGTGAAGGTTTAATTAACTACTTCAGCAAAGACATGCTACAACAGCTGTTAAATGGCATGTGTAACTACACCCAAGACTTTCCAGAACTGCATTATTTAACCGATCTTTACCCTGAACCCGTCAAAAACAAGCTCGCCAATTTTATTTGGAACTGCAGCCGATTATTGAAATTTATGTCACGCAGTGCTTTCACCTTTCACTTTCAATCTCCGCAGGAATTAACTCAGTTTTTTCAAAATGCAGGTTTTGAGCAAGTGCAGCTACAACAACCACAACTGTATTTTTCCAACAGCTCTTTAGAAAAAACAACCGCAGAACATTTAGGCGATTTAGTCTGGATGGTTCATGCCTACAAAAAAAATAGCGTGGTTTAACACGCTATTTTGATTCTATTTTCTTTGGATAATTTTAAACCAAGCACTGATTTTATCTACTAACGGGCATATTCCAAATTTTGTGCAGCCGCTTTTTGACGTTCCACATAACGCAACAAACGCTCTGCCACCTCAAAACTACCATGCTTAAATAATGCGCGTAGTTGCTGCCCTTGGCTTTCAAAAATTAAACATTCAATGCTAAAACTGCCTTCCTCATCCTGTAATTCTAAGGCCATATCTCGTTCAAACTGTGCTGCTTGTGCCGCCAACGCAGCATTTTCAAAATCAAGCAATACACCAAAGAAGTTTAAATCGACAATGTGCGTGGCAATTTTCAAATCAGAATGACGATACTGCAAATGACTTTGCGGATTTTGCACCCGAATACGCGCTTCTCCACGGCGTTCCATCGTCAATAGTTGCGCACGTGTCATTGGAATAATGCCATCTAAGTCCTGAATAGATTCATCGCTTAAAAAGGTCGCAAATAAATTCATGGTTTCTTTACGGCGCTGTAATTGCGGCACATGATCTGCATTGGCAATCATGGCAAATTCCATGTTCGGGCACTGTAAGGCAAAATTGGCATTTTCATGCGGCAAGGTAAAACTGTCATATTGCCCACACGCCACCAAAACCTTACATTGCGGAATAGGCACATTGGTTAACCGCAATAAACGGTTGCAGTTCACATCGTAGCGATCTTGCTCTGTAGCGGTAAAGTCGGCCATTTGTCGGTAAAACAAACGCTTTGCAGTCGGTGACATGCGAGTTTGTTCCATTTTGGCATGATTGACCAAGTATAAAATCACCGCCTGACCAAATTCATCCATGCGCTGCTCTTTCATTAAATGCAGTGATTCTTCAAGCAACATGCGCCAACTTTTACGGGTCTTTTGCATAACCCCCATTAAAATCATGCGATCAATCAATTCAGGACGCTGATCTGCTAGACACGATGCCACCACCGAACCCAATGACATGCCCATGACGGATACTTTATCTAAGCCGACAATATCCAGCCAATCACCCAACATCTGACCTAAATCATGCAGTTCTAGCGTTCCTGCCGACTCACCTGTTTCCACATTGGTCATTTGCTGATTGGCGCCCATAGATGGCATATCAATTAAAATGATTGGCCCTGCACGAAAAAGCTGCTCGACACAATATTTATATGAATTAAAGTTTTGGAATGCACCACCAATAATCACAATTGGAGTTAAATGTGCGGTTTCTGGCTGAGCAATTGCCATGTATTCCACTTTCCAGCCGTTGATCCAAGTGGTACGAGCGGGTTGTTTAAAGCTGTGTTTATCGTAAATATCAAAAAAACAGACATGCGAACTTGCGTCCTGTACATCCGTGTCCATCTGGATCATGGAATTCATATTCCTTACCTCCATGCGCATTTTATTTTTATTGTGCAAGTGTTCGTCATTGAACGATTACCCACTTATCTGAATTAAAGTGGCATCCTGCTTATTGTTGTGAATGACATCAATGTCGTTATCGCATCATTCTATACAGGTGCTGATTTTATACGCAACATTTTCTATGACCGCTCATCTACTTTTAAATCATAAAGCATTTCAAAATATTAATTTTTGTGATGAAAAGATTGAACAATTTAGTCGATTTTCCGCTGAGACGCTTCATTGTGCAGGCACAGACTGTTAATATCGAGTTGAAATTTCTAAGTGATCAAACCGCTATGCAAGAGTCTATTGAACAATATATGCAAACGGTAGGACAACAAGCACGCCAAGCCTCTCGTGTCTTAGCAAGCGCTTCTACCCAATCTAAAAACAATGCGTTATCGGCTATTTATACGGCATTGGAAAATAGCGAGTCCGCTATTTTAGCTACCAACCAAATTGATATGACCAAAGGTCGTAACAACAACTTGGATAGCGCACTGCTTGATCGCTTAGAACTTAACCCCGCACGCTTTAAAGGCATGTTACAAGGTCTGAAAGATGTGATTGGTCTCATGGATCCAATTGGTGAAATTACCGATATGGCTTACCGTCCATCTGGTATTCAATTGGGCAAAATGCGTGTACCGCTAGGTGTGGTGGGCATGATTTACGAATCACGTCCAAACGTAACCCTTGAAGCTGCGTCTTTGGCATTAAAATCAGGCAATGCGATTATTTTACGTGGTGGTTCTGAAGCACTGGAATCTAACCAAGCGATTGCTGCCGCGATTCAACACGGCTTAAAAGCATCAGGCTTGCCAGAAACATCGGTGCAAGTGATTAACACCTCAGACCGTGCTGCCGTTGGGCAATTAATTACCATGTCTGAATATGTAGATGTAATTGTGCCACGTGGCGGTAAAAGTCTGATTGAACGCATCAGCAATGAAGCGCGTATTCCAGTGATTAAACATTTGGATGGTAACTGTCACGTATTTGTAGAAGCACAGGCCGATTTACAAAAAGCCCTGCCTATTGCCCTGAATGCAAAAACTCACCGTTATGGCGTCTGTAATGCCATGGAAACATTGTTGGTCGATGAGGCTGTTGCCGCACAATTCTTGCCACGTATTGCCGAGCTATATGCAGAAAAACAAGTCGAATTACGCGGCTGTCCTGCAACCCAAAAGATTTTGGGTACAAGTGTTAAAACAGCAACCGAAGAAGATTGGTACACCGAATATTTAGGCCCAATTTTGGCAGTTAAAGTGGTTTCAGGAATTGATGAGGCAATTGAACATATCAATAAATATGGTTCACATCATACTGATGCCATTATTACTGAAAACTTTAGTTTGGCGCGTCAATTCTTGGCTGCGGTAGATTCTAGTTCAGTCATGATTAACGCTTCTACACGCTTTGCTGATGGTTTTGAATATGGTTTAGGTGCTGAAATTGGAATCTCTACCGATAAAATTCATACCCGTGGCCCTGTCGGTTTGGAAGGTTTAACCTCACAAAAATGGATCGTGTTTGGCGATGGTCAAATCCGCCAATAAAATCCATCTGTAATTTTGCAATATCCAAATATAATGTTCAGTTTCACAGGAAGCTGAACATTATTCCCTTCTATTTTTTAGACATTGTTTTAAGACACAGTTCCACTACACATTTCTGCCTCACGCTCACTTAAAATAAAAACACCATCAAGATTAGAAAAATCATCAAAAAGAGTGGCGATGCTTATGTTTTATTATTTGATTATTAGTACCTTTGCTTTAGCACTGTTGGTGTCGTTCATTGTCATGCGTCTGTTTTCCAGCTCCATCAATGCAATTTTGGCGCGTATCATCCACGACCCAATTCATGAAGCATGGGCAAAGTACACCAAATTTGCAGGCATGGTGGTCGGCACATCTTCAGGCATTCGTATTTACGATATGGAAAAATACATTACCCCACTCACCTATGCCGAAAATGACAAAAGAATTGTGATTGAACTGACGCAAGAACGCTGGGTATTGGAAATTTACCGCACCATTATTGAAACCTTACAAGGCTTGGCGTGGATGATGTTGGTGTTTTTTATGGTGGCACTGATTGCTTATGTGATTGTCCGTTGGTCGGAAATTAAATACGCTGCCAAATCAAAATAAACCGACAAAGATTGAGGAAATAATTTAAAACAGTTTGCCACTCGCCTGCAGAATGAAGTGTGCTATGTTAAGAGAATACAACAGGAATTAAGCAGAAATTTTAGACCATCATTTCATGAAAAAATGAAAGTTTCGGGCTGATAAATTTTAATTATTTCTGATTTCATGGTCGATAATGCTTAAGTCTAATCTCCTAAAGTCTATCTAGGAGCAATAAAAAACCCATGATAAAACATACGTAATGATCAAGATTGCAACACAATAGATTGCCGTTTGCCATATCTTGCAATGCAGCTTGATTGACTAGGGATAACTTCAATTAGAATTCGGGTACATAAAAGTGACTACATCAGTATTAGTGATTAACTGCGGATCTTCTTCTATCAAATATGCGCTTGTATCTGAAAGCGTTGGAGATCGTATCTTTGGTTTGGCAGAAAATCTAGGTTCTGCTGATGCGCGCATTAAAGGCATTACCGCAGGTGGTGAGCCGCTCGAACTTTCTATTCCACATGCTGACCATGAAAAAGCATTGGAAACTATTCTTGGTCGCTTATCTCAATATAAGCCACAAGCCATTGGTCACCGCGTTGTACACGGCGGTACTTTAACCAAAGCAGAATTATTAACTGAAGAAATCGTGCAACGTATTCGTGAAGCAACTCCGCTTGCACCTTTACACAACCCTGCACACTTGGTGGGTATTGAAGCAACAATGCGTTTGTTCCCAGAACTTCCGCAAGTGGCTGTATTTGATACTGCATTCCACCAAACGATGCCTGCTCACGCTTACCGTTATGCAGTGCCTAAATTCTTATACACCGACCACAACGTACGTCGTTATGGCTTCCACGGTACAAGTCACGCATACGTTTCAGAGCGCGGTTCAGAGTTGGCTGGCAGCTTCAAACAAGGTGGCTGGTTAACTGCTCACTTGGGTAACGGTAGCTCGACTTGTGCAATCTGGAATGGTCAAAGTGTAGACACATCGATGGGCCTAACCCCACTTGAAGGTTTGGTGATGGGTACTCGTAGTGGTGATGTAGACCCAAGCTTACACAGCTTCCTTGCAAGCAACTTAGGTTGGGATATCTACAAAATTGACAAAATGCTAAACAGCCAAAGTGGTTTACTTGGTTTGTCAGGCTTATCGAACGACATGCGTACCCTGATTGAAGCATCTGAACAAGGCAACGAAGATGCAACGCTTGCAATTGAAGTATTCTGCTACCGTTTAGCTAAATCTTTAGCTGCACTTAGCTGTGGTTTACCACGCTTAGATGGCTTATTCTTCACAGGTGGTATTGGCGAAAACTCTGCGTACATCCGTGAAAAAACTGTATCTTACTTGCCACACTTTGGCTTTAACTTCAGCAAAGAACGCAATGACAGCTTAAAACGCGGTACTGAAGGTCGTATTGATGCAGGTACAGGCGGTCCACAAATTTGGGTTGTACCAACTGACGAAGAAGGCCGTATTGCGAAAGAAACTGCGCAAGTTGCAGAGGAGCTAAAGTCAGCTGCAAAAAAGTCTGAATGTGACGCTGCGATTGCTTAAGCAATCGTAGTGCTCAGCCACTTTCAATCAGTCCCTTTACGATTTAGAAAAAATTATGAAAACAATACTTTTGGTTCCTACAGAAATTGGTGTTGGTTTAACATCAGCATGTTTAGGTTTAATTTACGCTTTGGAATGCCAAGGCGTAAAAGCAGGTTTCTTAAAGCCTTTTTCACAAGAATTACAACCTGAAGCAGACCGCACAACTGCGTTGTATCGTCACCTGTTCAAGCATGAAACAGTTGAGCCGATTTCTTATACTGCGCTGACTGAGCGTTTAAAAAATGATGAAAATGACGAATTGCTTGAAGATGCAGTTCGTTTACATCGTGAAATTTCTAAACATCACGATATCATTATTGTAGAAGGCGTGTTGCCAAACGGACGTGATCCATTTGCAACTGAATTGAATGCAAATTTGGCTAAAGCACTTGATGCAAAAGTCATTATTGTCAGCAATGCCGACATCAACAATGCTGTTAAAACAGCGTCAAAAGTAGACAATCAATTACGTTTCTTTGGTGGTGCAACTTGTGAGCGTACTGCGGGCGTATTGTTTATGCGTACCAAAGGTTTACCAGAAGATTCTGCACAAATTCCTGTTACGCTTGATCCAAACTTACGTTTAATTAGCGACACCAACCAGTTTGTCAGCAAAATTCAAACTACACATCCAATGATTGGTAAAGATTGCATGCCAGTGATTGGCTTGGTGCCATTCAGCAATACTTTAAGTGTGCCACGCATGTCGGACTTGGCTGCACACATTTCTGCAGAATGGATTAACCAAGGTGAAGCAGCGCAGCGCCGTGTATTACACAGCAGCTTAATTGCATCGAATATTGAACACGAAATGCATAAATTCGTTGCAGGCGAGCTGATTATCAGTGGTTCTGACCGTGTCGATGTATTGCTTGCCAGTAGCTTAGCCAGCAGCAATGGTATTCCACTTGCAGGTTTGGTGTTAACTGAACATCAAGCACCAAGCGCACAAGCTTTAGAGTTCTGCCAAGCAGCAATGAAAAATGGCTTGCCAATTTTACATACTAAATTGAGCACCTTTGAAACTGCACAACAGTTATTAAACCTGAGCAACGAAATTCCTGTAGATGATACTGAGCGTGCAGAACAAGTTACCCGCTTTGTGGCCAGTCACATCAATGCAGAATGGTTAACCCAATTAATCAGCGATACGCATAAACCACGTTTATCGCCTTCTGCGTTCCGCCATGAATTGGTGCAAAAATCTATTGCAGCGAAAAAACGTATCGTGCTTCCAGAGGGTGATGAGCCACGTACCGTTCAAGCTGCAGCGATTTGTCAATCACGTGGTATTGCCCACTGCGTATTATTGGCAAAACCAGAAGCGGTAGTCGATGTTGCCAAAGCACGCGGTATTGAGCTTCCACACGACTTAGAAATCATTGATCCTGACTTGATTCGTGAAAACTATGTCGAAAAAATGGTGGAAATGCGTAAAGGCAAACTCACTGAAGACCAAGCACGTGATCAGCTACAAGATACTGTAGTACTTGGTACCATGATGTTGGCACTTGATCAGGTCGATGGTTTGGTTTCAGGTGCAGTACACACCACTGCCAACACTGTTCGCCCTGCATTCCAGCTGATTAAAACTGCTCCAGATTACTCATTGGTATCTTCAGTATTCTTCATGTTGTTACCAGATGAAGTCTACGTGTACGGTGACTGTGCAATTAACCCAGACCCAGATGCGGAACAATTGGCTGAAATTGCGATTCAATCTGCTGACTCTGCAAAAGCGTTTGGTATTGACCCACGTATTGCCATGATTTCTTACTCAACTGGTACTTCGGGTGCAGGTGCTGACGTAGAAAAAGTAGCGAAAGCGACTGAAATTGCGAAACAACGTCGTCCTGACTTACTGATTGATGGCCCATTACAGTACGATGCAGCATCGGTTGAAAGTGTTGGTCGCTCTAAAGCACCAAACTCTCAAGTTGCAGGTCGCGCCAATGTGTTCATTTTCCCTGACTTGAACACAGGTAACACGACGTATAAAGCAGTACAGCGTTCTGCTAACGTGGTGAGTGTTGGCCCAATGCTACAAGGCTTGAACAAGCCAGTGAATGACTTGTCACGTGGTGCATTGGTAGATGACATTGTGTTCACGATTGCATTGACTGCGATTCAGGCAGAGCAACAAGCAGCTCAATAATTCGTAAAGTTAAGTTTTACAAACCACCTGATTGAAAAATTGGGTGGTTTTTTTATTCCACACTGTAGATTCACAGATCACTACAAAAATTGATTAGCTCCATCCAATCTATTTTTAAAACCTCTGCACCAACCACACCGTATGCCCTGCACAGTCCTGATCTTCCGCGAGCATTTTCACAACTTTAAAGCCATAATCTTTTAACAATTGCCGATATTCATCCTGCGACAAACTGGCGTGATAAAGTGCTTCACCAAACATTTCCCCAATCGCCTCACCCGCAGCAGGTCCACTGCTAAACATTAAAACTGTATTGGCAGTAGACCATTGCGCAAATTTCTCGAACATGCAGCGCTGATCGTTTGGCGTTAAATGAAAAAAGCTATCCCACGCCAAAATACCATCAAAGCACCGATTCAAGTTCACTGAGCGCATATCGGCTTCAATCCAGCACTGTTCAGGAAAATGTTCACGTGCCATCTCCAGCATGCTGTCTGCGCTATCTACTCCTGTAAGTTGATGCCCATGCTGTAATAGATATGCAGCAATAGGACGCCCCGAACCACAGCCCAAATCTAATATTTTGGCCTGCGCAGGCAAATAAGCAAGAAAACGATCCAGCCAAGTTTTTTCATATAACAACTGACCGCGCAAGTCTGTCCACGCTTTTGCATGCCGTTGATAAATGGGGATAATCTGAGCAGCTAAATGCGTGTGATCATTCATATTTACCCCAAACATCATTCCAAAGAAGTCTTTGAACATAGCTGAATTTGCACCAACAAAACAGCAAAATCATGGCCCGTTTTGACGACATAATTTTATGGATATTTCACAAATTCTCTCAAGCTAACGACTGATATTAAACTTTCGCCCAAAGCTTGATCAAAGTGCCCACAATCGCTGCATTTTATCTTATAATTTAGCCCGCTAGCTATCCGCCCGCTCAAGAGATTTTTGATATGACAACTATTATCAAGCAAGATGACTTGATCACTTCGATCAAAGACGCGCTTCAGTTCATTTCCTACTATCATCCACAAGACTTCATCCAAGCGATGAGCCGTGCTTATGATCGTGAAGAAAACAAAGCTGCGAAAGATGCGATTGCACAGATCTTAATTAACTCACGTATGTGTGCAGAAGGTCATCGTCCAATCTGTCAAGATACTGGTATCGTAAACGTATTCCTTGAAGTGGGTTTAGACGTTAAATTTGATTTAACGATGAGCTTGGACGATGCGATCAACGAAGGTGTACGTCAAGGTTACCTAGAAAACTCAAACGTACTTCGTGCATCGGTATTGGCTGATCCTGCATTTGGTCGTAAAAACACCAAAGACAACACCCCTGCAGTAATTCACTACAAACTCGTTCCGGGTAACAAAGTAGATATTACAGTTGCTGCCAAAGGTGGCGGTTCAGAAAACAAATCTAAATTGGCGATGTTGAACCCATCTGACTCAATTGTAGATTGGGTACTTAAAACTGTTCCAACTATGGGTGCAGGCTGGTGTCCACCGGGTATGCTCGGTATTGGTATTGGTGGTACTGCTGAAAAAGCCATGATGCTTGCAAAAGAAGCACTTATGGAAGAAATCAACATGGACGAATTATTACGTCGCGGTCCACAAAACAAAATGGAAGAACTCCGTATCGAGATCTTCGAGAAAGTGAATGCTCTTGGTATTGGCGCACAAGGTTTGGGCGGCTTAACGACGGTTCTTGATATTAAAATTAAAGACTACCCTTGCCACGCTGCAGGCAAACCAGTGGGTATGATTCCAAACTGTGCTGCAACTCGTCACGCACACTTCCAGTTAGATGGTTCAGGTGTAGCCCATATTCAAGCACCTAAACTTGAAGACTACCCAGAAGTAACTTGGGATTCTTCTAAATCTAAACGTGTAGATTTAGACAACATTACTCAAGAAGAAATGAACTCTTGGCAGCCAGGCGATACGTTGTTATTAAACGGTACGATTTACACAGGTCGTGATGCTGCGCATAAACGCATGGTCGACATGATCAACAATGGTGAAGAATTACCAGTCGACTTAAAAGGCAAATTCATTTACTACGTTGGCCCTGTCGATCCTGTTGGTGATGAGGTCGTTGGCCCTGCAGGTCCAACAACGGCAACCCGTATGGACAAATTCACCCGCCAAGTCTTAGAACACACTGGTTTGTTCGGTATGATTGGTAAGGCAGATCGTGGTCCTGCAGCCATTGAAGCGATCAAAGACCTCAAAGCGACTTACCTCATGGCAGTAGGTGGTGCAGCTTACCTCGTATCTAAAGCAGTACGTGAAGCAGAAGTGGTTGCTTTTGAAGACTTAGGTATGGAAGCAATCTACAAATTCAAAGTGGAAGATATGCCTGTGTCTGTTGCAGTTGATGTCAATGGTACATCTATCCACGCGATTGCACCAAAAATCTGGCAAGCTAAAATTGGCAAGATTCCCGTTGTAGATGCTGCAGCAGAATAATATTCCAATTTAGTAATAAGCGAAAAAGCACCCAACATTGGGTGCTTTTTTATGCTTACTGGAAATAAATAAAAGCAATGCATGAGATAAAGATGCAAAACCTTACCACGTTCTCGGATCCCACAATTTAAAGGGTTGGGTTAAGTGCACATCTTCCGCAGGGTCATATTTCTCATGCTTGATTTTTTGTGGCTTTTTACGCAACTTACCTGTGGTTTGATCTTCCGCGACAAAGTTATAGCTTTCGGTTTTCAATTGAGTAAACGCTATTTCCTGTTGTGCCGTACTTGAAGGCATAAGAATTAAAGGCCCTGAAACCTCTTTGCGGGTACTCAAGTTTTCTTCATCATATTTAATAAAATACGACTGCCCTGCCTGTACCTGAAAATCCAAATACTTTGGTTTTTGGAAATGTAATGCACCCAAAGGACGACTCACACTCAGACGATACGCGCCCGGTGCCAGTTCAACCCAGTAATAATGATTGTGCAATAAACTTGGAATCCGATGTTTGTTGATAAACATACTAGCAGCGACAATTTCCTGTCTGTTCCATTTAGAATCTGGACGATATAAATACACGATGGCAGCATCGGCATGTTGTGCCTGAACAGGTTTAAAATTTTGCCCTAGTTTTTGATTGACCCAACCACCAATGGTCATCATGCCCAAACGGTGTTGTTCTACAAAACCAGGTTTTTGTTCTAAATCTAAAACTTTTAAGGTACTAGGTGGTTGCGTTTGTTGCACCACGTTTTTTTTGCCATGACATCCCAGCAACATTAAACTGGTCACGACCAAGATTGCGACACCACGCATGTCTATCCCTCACTGCGTTTCTTATTTTTGTAAATCACGTTTTTGAAATCACGCTGCAAATTCATTTTGCAATTGTTGTTTTGAATAATGGGCATCCACGCCTAGGTCTAAGATTAACACTGCCTTGATTTTTTTGACAATAAAAAACGTGCCGAAACCTAGCGTTTCGGCACGTTTCAGACGAATAGCGTATTAAGCAGTTTTGCTGTCTAATACTTTTAAGTCAATTTTTTCTGCTGCAGGTTCTTCTGTTTGAGGCTGACGTTCGGTCTGAAATTCAGGTTTAGCACCTTCTTCAATCACCGCTTCAGTCACTACCACTGTGCCAACATCGGTACGGCTTGGCAAGTCGTACATGGTTTCGAGCAAGGCATTTTCCAGAATTGAACGCAAACCACGCGCACCTGTATTACGTTCAAGGGCTTTTTTCGCCACTGCACGTAATGCTGCATCTTCAAAGACTAAATCGACATTTTCCATCTCGAATAAGTATTGATATTGACGGGTTAAGGCATTTTTCGGCTCGGTCAGAATTTGCATCAATGCATCTTCATCTAGCTCGTCTAGCGTTGCAATTACAGGCAAACGACCAATGAACTCTGGAATTAAGCCAAATTTCACCAAATCGGTTGCTTCTACCTGACGAAATAAATCAGACAATTTCTTGCCTTCATCTTTTTTCTTCACGTCTGCCGTAAAACCAATGCCGCCTTTTTCTTGGCGTTGCTGCACAATTTTCTCTAAACCAGAGAATGCGCCACCGCAAATAAACAAGATATTTGAAGTATCAATTTGAATGAATTCTTGCTGCGGATGCTTACGTCCACCTTGAGGCGGAATAGAAGCCACCGTGCCTTCAATCATTTTGAGCAAGGCTTGCTGAACACCTTCACCAGACACATCACGAGTAATTGATGGGTTTTCAGACTTACGCGTGATCTTGTCAATTTCATCAATGTAGATAATGCCTTTTTGTGCTTTTTCTACATCGTAATCGGCTTTTTGCAACAGCTTTTGCACGATGTTTTCGACATCTTCACCCACATAACCCGCTTCGGTTAAAGTCGTGGCATCTGCCATTGCAAAAGGCACATCTAATAGACGTGCTAAGGTCTGTGCAAGTAAGGTTTTACCCGAACCCGTTGGACCTACCAACATGATGTTACTTTTTGAGATTTCGACAGCATCGCCTGCTTTATGCGCCTGATTGCTCACTTTTAGGCGTTTGTAATGGTTATATACTGCAACCGATAAGGTTTTTTTCGCAGTATCTTGACCAATTACATACTGATCAAGCGCAGCACGAATTTCATGTGGTTTTGGCAATGGACGTGTTGCCCAATCACCCGACTCAACTTGTTGACTGGTCTGAACCAAGTCTAAGCATACGTCCACACATTCATTACAGATGTATGCGTCCTCGCCTGCAATCAGCTTCCCGACTTCAGACTGCGTTTTACCGCAAAATGAACAATGTTTTTGTCCCTGAGGATGTTCGGACATAGTCACTCCAATATCTCAATCTTTAAAACTTATGGACGTTTTGTTAAAACTTCATCCACAAGACCGTATTCCTTCGCTGCCTGTGCAGTCATAAAGTTATCACGGTCGGTATCTCTTGCGACAGTTTCATAGTCCTGACCACTATGTTCTGCCATTAAACGGTTTAAACGCTCTTTAATGAATAGAATTTCACGTGCATGAATTTCAATATCAGATGCCTGACCACGGAAACCACCGAGTGGCTGGTGAATCATGACACGTGCATTTTCAAGACAATAACGCTTACCTTTTGCACCTGCATTGAGCAGGAAAGCACCCATAGATGCCGCTTGTCCCATACAGTAAGTCACAACGTCAGGCTTAATAAATTGCATGGTATCGTAAATTGCCATACCTGCAGTCACAGAACCGCCTGGTGAGTTAATGTATAGGTGAATATCTTTATCCGGGTTCTCAGCTTCTAAAAACAACATCTGCGCCACAATTAAGTTGGCCATATTATCTTCGACTTCACCCGTCAAAAAAATGACACGTTCACGTAAAAGACGTGAATAAATATCAAAAGAACGCTCACCACGAGAGGATTGTTCAACCACCATGGGTACTAAAGCATTTTCAATTGTTGGAACATACATATGGTTATTTATTCCTAAATTCTTGTGACACGACTCATGTTCACAATATGAGGGATAATTGTCTAAATTGCAAAATATTCACAGCTTAAATCGTAGATATTTTGAGTTAAATGTTGTCGATCTGTGAAAAATCCAAAAACTGCGATGCAATAAAAAAGGCGCACAAAGCGCCTTTTTTACCTAAAGCCAATTAGCCTTGTTGATGAGCTTGTTGCTCTTTCAATAAGTCTTCATAGCTTACAGATGTATCAGTCACTTTTGCAGAAGCCAAGATGTGATCTACAACCTGATCTTCTAAAACAACTGCTTCGATTTGTGAACGCTGTTGTTTGTCATTTTTGAAGTATTCAATCACTTCGTTTGGATCTTCATAAGAAGAAGCCATATCTTCGATGTAAGCATCTACACGTGCTTGGTCAACTTCAAGTTTAGCATCTGCCAATACTTTGCTAACCAATACGCCTAGTTTTACAGATTTTTCAGCTTGTTCTTTGAACAATTCATCTGGAAGCATGCTTGAGTCAAATGCTTTTGCACCTTGCGCACCAAACTGCTGAGTGAATTGCTGAATCATTTGCTGACGTTGACGGTCAACTTCTTGAGCAACCATTGCTGCTGGAAGCTCAACTTCGTTTGCAGCAACTAGAGCATCAAAAGTTGCGCCTTTCACTTGGTTACGTAAACCATTTTTCACTTCACGTTCCATGTTTTTACGAACGTCAGCTTTTAATTTGTCTACGCCATCTTCTTCAGAAATACCGAAGATATGTAGGAATTCAGCATCAATTTCTGGAAGTTTTTGCTTTTCAACAAGTTTCACAGTGATTTTGAATTGAGCTGCTTTACCTGCAAGGTTTGCTGCTTGGTAGTCTTCTGGGAAAGTTACATCAATCACTTTCTCTTCACCTTTTTTCATGCCCACGATGCCATCTTCAAAACCAGGAATCATGCGACCAGAACCAAGCACCAGTTTAAAGTCTTCAGCAGCACCACCTTCAAACTTCTCGCCATCTACAGTGCCTTCAAAGTCAAAAGTCACTTGCATGTCTTTTTTCGCCATGCCTTTGGTTTCTGCCCAAGAAGCACGTTGCTTTTGAAGATTTTCAAGCATTTGCTCAACGTCTTTGTCGTTCACTTCTGAAGACTTACGTTCAACTTCTAAACCTTCAAATTTCACTTCAACTTCTGGATAAACTTCAACTGTCGCTTCGTAAACTAAAGCGTCGTCTTTCATTTCAGTTTTTTCGATGTTTGGCATACCAACAGCGTTGATTTTTTCTTGTTGGATTGCTTCAAAAACGGTGTCACGAATAATGTCGTTGACCACTTCTTGATAAATACCTGCACCGTATTCACGACGAACAACGTTTACAGGCACTTTACCTGGACGGAAGCCGTTGATCTTCACAGTTTTGGCAGTGCGTTTCAAGCGAGCTTCAAACTGCTCGTTAATACGGCTCGTCGGTACAGATACATTTAAACGACGGGCAACGCCCGAAACCGCTTCAGAAGTTACTTGCATGGCTTCCTCGATATAGTTAGTAATAACAGTTTATAAAAAAGTGCCACATTATATGACAACATTAAAGGATATACAAAATACGTTCTGATCTCGACTGAATTTTTTTAATCGTCACGCTATTTTCTGTAAATTTTCAACTTTGTGTATATTTCTTGTTGTAAATAAGAATCCTTATCATTATTATTAACCAACTCCTTCATGAATGATTCTAATTACCATATAGGTCTGAATTAGGATCATTGATTCATATTAGAGATATAATTTTATGGCTAAGTTCAACCTACACCCGCTGTGTCTTGCATTACTTGGGGCAACCTCTACTGCTGTTTTCGCAAATACCTCTACCGATGCGACTTCAACCCACCAACTTTCCACAATTGTGGTTTCAGCGGCAGGTTTTGAACAAGAGCTAAAAAATGCACCCGCATCTATAAGTGTAGTCAGTAAAGAAGATATTGAGAAAAAAAATGCCACCAGCATTGCTGACTTACTGGCTGATGTCCCTGGAGTCGATATTCGTAACGGCGTAGGTAAAACCTCAAACTTAAATATCGGTTTGCGTGGTATGGGGCAAGAGTACACGCTGATTCTGATTGATGGACGTCGTCAAACCACATCTTCAGATGTCACTCCGAATGGTTTTGGTGAAACATCAAATGGATTTTTGCCACCACTTGCTTCAATTGAACGCATTGAAGTAATTCGTGGCCCTATGGCAACGCGCTATGGCTCAGAGGCAATGGGCGGTGTGATCAATATCATTACCAAAAAAGTGTCAGATGAATGGAATGGTAATGTCACTATCAGCGGTAATGTAATGGAAAACAATGCCGAAGCCGATTCATGGAAAACCAATTTTGTTGTCAATGGCCCACTGATCAATGAACGTTTAGGCTTACAACTACGTGGTAGCTATTTAGACCGTCAGCGTTCAGAACGCATTCAGGGCTCAACAGGTCGTGACCCACGCCCAAGTACAGCAGACAATTACGATGTTGGTGCTAAACTCGACTTTAAACTGGATGATCAAAATTCATTTTGGATAGATGGTTTTCATTCTAGCCAGCAATATAAAAATGAAGATAACCGTTTAGGGACTTTAGATACCGCAACCAAAGCATCAGGTTATAAAGATGAATTAGAATTCAACCGTACTCAAATTTCTTTGGGACATGAAGGTAATTACGATTTTGGGATTTGGAAAAGCTATGTTAGCCATTCAGACACTGAAACTAAAGGTCGTACTCTACCAACCGATGCTTTTGACAAAACTGCGCAGCAGAACAATCCACTCATTGGCAGTGACCGTACTTTAGAAAATACCGATCTGGTTGCAGATAGCCATCTAATTTCCACCTTTGGTGCGCACAAAGTTACAGTCGGTGCAGAATATAAAAAGCTCACCATTCGTGACAATATTGCTCAACATAAAAGCGGCAAAGATGAATTTGAGAAAGACTCTTGGGCAATCTATGCCGAAGATGAGTGGAGCTTACTCGACAATTTGACCTTCACGTTTGGTACACGCTATGAAGACCACTCTGGTTTTGGTGGCGAGTTTAGTCCACGTGCTTATTTAGTCTGGAATACCAATGATATTTTAACCATTAAGGGTGGTGTCAGCACAGGTTATAAAGCACCTTCGCCTAAGGCACTCTACGATGGTTTAATCAATATGAGTGGTCAGGGTTCGACCTATGTATTTGGTAACGCTGCTTTAAAACCAGAAACATCGACCAATTACGAACTTGGTTTTAATTTACAGCCTAATGATCAGCTGAATTTTACCGCCACAGGCTTTTACAGCCAAATTGAAGATGCGATTGTTTCCCAAGACATCTCTAATTTAGCGATTTGCCCTGTAGATGATTGCTCTAGAAGTGTAAATGCCAACGAAGCCAAAATCTATGGTGCTGAGACGTCTTTACAGTACAGCATTATTCCTGAATGGGATATTAAAGCGGCCTATACTTACACCAAAAGTGAAATTACAGATGGTAAGGATGAAGGACTGTACTATAACAACAATCCTCGCAATGCCTTTAACCTGACCTCGACTTGGCACATTAATCCGAACGTTGATGTGTGGTTACAACACGAATACAAGTCAGCCCGTTTGCGCTTCAAACAATTACCAACAACACCACAAACTAGCGATTTTGAAGAATACAAAATCATGGGCGATAAATTTGGTGGCTATAACGTATTTAACTTAGGTGCAAGCTATACAGTAACAGATAATCTTCGTTTCAATATGGCAGTGAATAACCTATTAGATAAGGACTTCACCAAAGATAATCAGAGCTATACCTATGTCAACAAAGGTAAAACTCAAACTGCAACTGCCTATAAATACTTAGACATTGGTTCATCTGTTTCGGGCACATATTTAGCAGGTCGCAACTACTGGCTCTCTGTTTCTTATGACTTCTAAGCCTTAAATTTCTTTTTAAACCCTGCTTCGGCAGGGTTTTCTGTCTTTATTCCCAAGCCTTTCACGTTTACATCGTTTTATTAAATAAAAATATTGATAATGATTATTATTTTCAAATAAGAATCAAAAGAAAGTATCATTCCACACATTGTTGTTGATAATGATTCTCAATACAATTAGCAACAATTGTTATAGACGTCATAACAACAACTTCACACTTTATTCATTTTGAACTAAAAACGCTGAATAAAGCGTGGCCTCCTGTTGGTTTACATTTAGGGAAATACCATAAATGGCACAGATCAAAAGCCGCAAACACAATCGCTCTGCGCAACTGATGGCTTTAGCCGCCTCTCTTCCACTACTTGCACATGCCGCAAGCCCTGAAGATGACGTCACCCACTTACCCACCATTACGGTTAAATCAGAAGCCGAAAGCAAATACAAGGCAGACCGTTTAAGTTCTGCAAAATATACACAGCCGTTGTTGGATACCCCACAAACAATTTCTGTGATTAAAAAAGAAATGCTACAAGAACAAGGCGCAACGTCCTTAGTTGAAGCCTTACGCAATACACCAGGCATTACTCTACAATTGGGAGAAAATGGCAATACTAGTGCTGGCGATGCCTTTCAAATGCGTGGTTTTTCCACCCAAACCTCGACCTATGTTGATGGTGTCCGAGATTTAGGCGCAATCAGCCGTGATGTATTTAACATTGATCAAATTGAAGTTGTCAAAGGCCCATCGGGTTCAGAAGCGGGTCGTGGTGCAGCATCGGGTTATATCAATTTAGTCAGCAAATTACCGCAAAGTGAAAGCAGTCAGGAAATTTCTGCAACTTACAACACAGCACAACATACAAGACTTTCTGCAGATATTAACCAGGCCATCAATCCAAATACCGCATTTCGTCTAAATGTAATGGGGCAAGAAGGCGGCATAGAAGGACGTGACTATATTGAAAACAATAGTTATGCCATCGCCCCTTCTATTGCCTTTGGATTAAACACTGCCACACGCCTTTATTTATATTCTCAACACATCAGACAACGCAATATTCCAGATGGTGGCATTCCAACTGTGGGCATGCAAGGCTTTTACAATACCGATTCACTGTTAGCCACTGCGCCTAAAGTTAATCGGGAGAATTTTTATGGTCATGTCAATGACTATGAAGATGTCGATGCTGATATGTTCACCGCAAAAATTGAAAGTGATTTAACCGATCAACTCAAACTGACCAATATCACCCGTGTAGCGAAAACCCACATGAATCGGGTTTTAACAGGCATCAATACAGGTGCAAATGGTCTTCGAACCAATGGTTCATCAAACCCTGCCGAATGGGAAGTGAACCGCTCCCGCCAAGGCGTCGATCAAGAAAATAAAATTCTGGCCAATCAAAGCACTTTAAACTGGAGTGTCAAAACGGGGGCAGTACAGCATGATGTTGTTGCAGGCATGGAGTTTTTAAAAGAACAGCAATCTAGCAAACTCATGGCAACCCAGATGCCTGGCGAAGCCACTGCCGATACACCGTGGGCCAATCTTTATCACCCAGACCGCAATCAAGCCATGCCAGCGCTTATTTATAATGGCGGTTATACCGATGGTGAAACCCAAACGGCAGCCGCATATTTATTTGATACTCTAAAATTTGGGGAGCGTTTTCAACTGAATGGTGGCGTACGGGTCGATTATTATGAAACAGATTATCAAGGGCTTACTCTGCCACGTGGGGGAAATGCTTTGGTGGCCACAGATCTGAGCACCCACGATACGCTGTTCAGTTGGAAACTTGGCGCTGTGTATAAGCCTACGTTAAATAGCAGCATTTACGCTGCGTATGCAAAATCGCTGACTCCGCCCGGCAGCGCCAACTTTAGCCTGTCTGAATCGGGCAATGACGCAATCAATGCCAAGCCTCAAGAAACCCATCATTATGAAGTAGGCAGCAAATGGGAGTTACTACAAGGCAAGCTGGCTTTGGCTGCTGCAGCGTATCGTACAGAAAATGAAAATCAATCGACTATAGATCCAATTTCTCAGCTTGCTGTACAAGAGGGTAAAAAACGGGTCGATGGCATTGAGTTGAGTGCCGTTGGTCAAATGACCGAAAACTGGAATTTGTCTGCAGGCGTTGCGCACATGAAAGTGAAACAACTCAATCAACGTTCAACGAGTGCCACAACCTTATCGGAACGTTGGTCGCCTGAATGGACTGCAAGTTTATGGTCGACCTATGACTGGGCGGGCTTTAAATTAGGTTTGGGCGCGCGTTATGTCGATGAACAAAAACGTGTTGTGACTGACAGCAACGCACCAGCCAACATGCCAAATATTCCAGGCTATGTCGTGTTTGATGCATTGGCAGGCTACAACTTCAACAAAAATGCCTCGTTAAATTTAAACCTTTATAACCTTGCCGATAAAGAATACATCAGCACGCTAAACAATGGTGGTGGTCGCGTCGTGCTTGGGCAGCCACGCTCGGCAGCAATCAGCTTAAACTACAAGTTCTAAGTTATAGCAAATCTGTAGTAGCCCGCTTAAAACAGGCTACAGATTTAGATTCGAGCGATAGATTATTTTTCATACCATCTATTGCTCGAACTTTGCATGCCGAACAACGCTGTAGAATGTTCAGCAGTTTGAATTCAAACTTTTTCAGGAAGAATCGGTATGATGCTTCACATTCCAGAGGTCCTCAGCAAAATTCAAGTCCAACGAATTCGTGCTGAATTGGACACCGCAGATGCATGGCAAAATGGTCAACTCAGTGCAGGGGCTCAAGCACAGAAAATTAAACAGAATTTACAATTTGACCTGCAGCATCCGAGCTATGTAACTCTGTCACAAGACATCCTCAGTGCACTAAAACAACAGGCTTTATTGCAGTCCTTTGCCTTGCCGCTGCACATTCTGCAACCCATGTTCAATTGTTATCAAAACACAGGAACTTATGGCAATCATGTCGATAATGCCGTGCAATATTGTGCACAAGTACGACGCCCGATTCGCACCGATGTATCCATGTCCCTATTTTTAAGTGAGCCTGAAGAATATCAGGGCGGTGAACTGATCATTGAAGATAGTTACGGTAGCCATGCGGTTAAACTCAATGCAGGCGATGCCATCGTGTACCCTGCTACCAGTTTACATCGGGTCGAACCTGTTACAGCAGGTCAACGAATTGCAGCGTTTACATGGTGTCAAAGTATGGTAAAAGATGACTGGCAACGCAGTATGCTGTTCAATTTAGATATGACTATTTTGCAATTGCGTCAACAACTTGGTGATACCACAGAAGTATTGGCACTAACCGCACATTATCACAATCTGATTCGTCAATGGAGTCAGTTATGAATACCACGCCATTGGCAGCTTTGAATCACATCCCGCCACATTTACACACCATTGCCGACTATCAAAAACAGGCGCAATTACATTTAGATGCAGCCACTTGGGCCAATTTAGAAGGCGCTGCAGGCGATGAATATAGTCTGAACAACAATTTACGTGCGTTTGCCGATATTCAATTATTGCCCCGTCATTTAAATACTTTTGCAGGGGCAAATACGCAAATTCAGCTCTTGGGCGAACAGTATCCACACCCAATTTTTTTAGCACCCGTAGCTTACCAACAACTGTTTCATCCACAGGGGGAAATTGCTACAGCGCAAGCGGCAGCCGCCCTACAAGCCCCCATGATTCTCAGTCATTTAAGTACCACTTCAATGAGCACACTGAATCAGGTTTCGGGCGCGGCAAAATGGTTTCAACTGTATTGGCAAGGCAGTCGTAAAGCTGCTTTGGATTTGATTTTTCAAGCGCAACACTATGCCTATCAAGCCATTGTACTCACGGTTGATGCACCGCACATGGGCATTCGAGATCGGGAACGTCGCGCTGCTTTTCAATTGCCTGCACATATTCGGGCGGTATATCAATCATCTGTAAATACCACTCCGCTTAAGGAAAATCAGCACCCTCTTTTTGATGGATTGATGCAGCAGGCTGCCACATGGGAAGATATTGCTTGGTTGCTACAACACAGTCCACTGCCTATTTTACTCAAAGGTATTTTACATCCTGCCGATGCGCAGCAGGCATATCAGTACGGAGCACACGGTATTATTGTGTCTAATCATGGTGGCCGAATTTTAGATACCGCGGTCAGCCCAATTCAAATTTTAGGCACGATGCGAAAAATTTTATCGCACGATTTCCCCATTTTATTAGACAGTGGGATTCGTCGTGGCACAGATATTTTTAAAGCACTGGCCTTGGGAGCAAGTGCGGTTTTGGTCGGTCGTCCATATATTTATGGCTTGGCAGTTGCAGGCGCGCTAGGGGCAGCGCATAGCATTAAACTGTTAAAGGAAGAATTTGAAGTCACAATGGCACTTATGGGAACAAGCTGCATCAAACAAATCAACAGCAGCTATATTTATCACCAAAATAGCTAATATCAGAAAAATATTTCACAACACATGCCGTATCTGTAAAAAACAGGGAATTATTACCCTTGCAGATCGATTAACATACAGATATTGGTTTACAAGTGCCATGATTCTACTTTTAGCGATAGCCTCCTGAAAACAGCTTGTAAATTGATAGAATAGACACAATCTATATTTATAGTAAGTTGCCGTTATCCACGCGATGCAACCGCTACTATTCAAGGAGTTTTCACATGATGTTGGCAGATCCAAGCAAAAAATACCGTCGTATGTACCAGCGTGTCGATTTACCAGACCGCCAATGGCCAAATAACGAAATTACCAAAGCGCCAATTTGGATGAGTACCGACCTACGTGACGGTAACCAAGCGATCTTTGAGCCAATGAACATCGAACAAAAATTCAAAATGTTCCAAATGCTTGTGAAAATTGGTTTTAAACACATCGAAATTGGTTTCCCATCGGCATCTCAAGTTGACTTCGATTTCACCCGTAAATTGATTGAAGAAGGTCATATTCCAGATGACGTGTATATTGAAGTCTTGGTACAGGCGCGTGACCATTTAATCGCACGTACTTTTGAATCTTTACAAGGTGCTAAACGTGCGATTGTGCATATTTATAATGCCAACTCGCCAACCTTCCGCAACAAAGTCTTGAATGTTGATGTTGCGGGTGCCAAACAATTGGCGATCAATGCAGCTAGCAAAGTAAAAGAATACGCAGCGAAGCAACCTGAAACAGAATGGGTATTCCAGTACAGCCCAGAATGTTTTACTGCAACTGAGTTGGAAGTGGCTAAAGATGTTTGTGATGCCGTGACTGAAATTTGGGAAGCATCGCCAACCAATAAAGTGATTTTAAACTTGCCTGCAACGGTAGAAGTGTCTACACCAAACGTGTATGCCGACCAAGTGGAATGGATGCACCGCAACATTGCGCGTCGTGATGGCGTGATCATTTCAGTACACTGTCACAATGACCGTGGTTGTGGTATTGCCGCATCTGAATTGGCAATCATGGCAGGTGCAGACCGTGTAGAAGGCTGTGTATTTGGTAATGGTGAACGTACCGGTAACGTAGACGTTGCTGCAATTGCCTTGAACATGTACACCCAAGGTGTTGCACCAGAATTGGATTTCTCGAACATCAACGAAATTATTGCCACAGTTGAAGAATGCACAGGTTTGCCAGTGCATCCACGTCATCCGTATGCAGGTGATTTGGTGTTTACTGCATTCTCTGGTTCACACCAAGATGCGATTAAGAAAGGTTTTGAATTCCAGAAAAACGAAGAAATTTGGGATATGCCTTACTTGCCAATCGACCCGAAAGACTTAGGTCGTGACTATGATGCGGTGATTCGTGTCAACTCACAATCGGGTAAAGGCGGGATAGCTTACTTGTTAGAATCGAACTACAACGTGACTTTACCACGTCGTTTACAAATCGAATTCTCGCAAATTGTGCAACAACGTACCGATGAGCAAGGCACTGAAATTAGCGCAAGCGAAATCTGGAACTTGTTTAAAGACACTTACGTTGCAGTAAAAGATGCGCACTATGCGACCAAAAACTACAAACTATCTGATGAAAATGGCAATCAAGTCATTGAGTTAGATGTGGTCGTGAACGGCGAAACGCAACGCTTACGCGGTGAAGGCAATGGCCCAATTTCAGCAATTTTGAATGCACTTCAATTACCAATTGATGTCTTGAATTATGAAGAACGCAGCATTAGCTCTGGCGCACATGCAAAAGCGTTGGCATTGATTGAGTTGCAAGTCAAAGGCACAGGTAAATCTGCCTTTGGTGCAGGGGTACATGACAACATCGTGACCTCATCTATTGATGCAATTATTGCCTGCACCAACCGCTTGATTGAACAAGGCGTATTAAGCACAGATCAAGTAGTTGCAGCAGCAGTATAATCTTGCGCTAACATGTAAAAGCATTTTGAAAAGGATACCCCAAGTGGTATCCTTTTATTTATTCATCCTCAGGATTTAAGGCGAATTATTCCCGTGTCTTTTCCAGCTGACTCAGTAGGTATTGTTGTTCCAGAAAAATTCCAATTTGAAGAACCTTTAGAACTCGAATGCGGTCGTGTTCTGCCCCGCTTTGAACTCATGGTCGAAACTTATGGCACGCTCAATGCCGACAAATCCAATGCGATTCTGATCTGTCATGCGTTGTCAGGGCATCATCATGCTGCGGGTTATCATCATGCCGATGATAAAAAAGCAGGTTGGTGGGATGCCTGTATTGGCCCTGGAAAAGCCATTGATACCAGTCGTTTCTTTGTGGTGGCGCTAAACAATATTGGCGGCTGTAACGGCTCTACAGGCCCCACATCGCCTAACCCTGAAAATGACAACCGTCCTTATGGCCCAGACTTCCCGTTAGTTACGGTGCGAGATTGGGTAAAAACCCAAGCCATGCTGTCTGATCGTTTAGGCATTGAGGTCTGGTATTCGATTATTGGCGGCTCTTTGGGTGGTATGCAGGCCTTGCAGTGGTCGGTAGATTATCCTGACCGTCTGAAAAAATGCGTGATTATTGCCAGTGCACCAAAACTGTCTGCACAAAATATTGCCTTTAACGAAGTCGCACGTCAGTCCATTTTATCTGACCCAGATTTTCATCATGGGCGTTATTTGGAATATGACAGCTATCCAAAACGTGGATTGATTTTGGCACGCATGGTCGGACACATCACCTATTTGTCTGAAGAAGCCATGAAACAGAAATTTGGTCGTGACTTAAAATCTGGCAAGTTTATGTATGGTTTTGATGTCGAATTTCAGGTCGAAAGCTATTTGCGCTATCAGGGCGAACAATTTAGCCGTAATTTTGATGCCAATACCTATTTAATTATGACCAAGGCACTGGATTATTTTGATCCTGCACGTGAATACGAGCAATCCTTACAAAAAGCCATGGCGAATACAAAATGCAAGTTTTTAGTGGTGTCATTTACCACCGACTGGCGCTTTAGCCCTGAGCGTTCGCAGGAAATTGTGGATGCGCTAATTAGCAATCATAAACCTGTCAGCTATTTAGATATTGATGCCGAACAAGGACACGACTCGTTCTTGTTCCCAATTCCACTGTACGTGAAAGCCATGCGTGCATTCTTGGGCGGAACAGAACATCTTCAAGCAACCCCACAGGAGGCCGTGTAATGCGTCTTGATCAGCAACTTGCCGAAAAGTGGATTAAACCCAATTCTAAAGTACTCGATTTGGGTTGTGGCGATGGTGAACTGTTGGCACACATGAGCAAACAGCATAATATTCGTGCATACGGATTAGAAATTGATCAAGAAAAGATTGCAATTGCGATCAGTCGCGGGTTAAATATCATCCAACAAGACTTGAATTTGGGGCTTAGCCGTTTTGCAGACCAGTCTTTTGACTATGTGGTCATGGCACAAGCCTTGCAAGCAGTAGATGCACCTGACGTATTATTAAGAGATATGGTACGTGTGGGTAAACAGGCAATTATTACCTTTCCGAACTTTGCGCATTGGAAGACTCGCTCTTTTCTTGCCTTAAAAGGGAAAATGCCTGTTTCAGATGCATTACCTTATATGTGGTACAACACCCCAAATATTCATTTGTGTACGTTTCGTGATTTTGAGGCACTTTGTGCCGAAAATAATATTCGCATCATTAACCGACTTGCCGTGAATGGGAATCAACAAGATAGTTTACTCAGTAAGCATCTGCCTAATTTGTTTGGTGAAGTCGCAATTTATCGAGTGAGCGCTCTATGAAAAAACTATTATTAAGCACCACGCTATTGGTTGGACTGTTGAGCATTCAAGCCCATGCAGATTATGTTTCACCATCATCTTCTGTAGCGAGCCAAGCGGCTCAATATTCAACCATGGATATTAATGGCTTGATTAAAGCAGCCAAAGCAGGTCAGGCAGGCGCACAATTTTACTTAGCGACAAAATATCAACAAGGTAAAGACGTTCAACAAGACAGCCGTCAAGCGTTTGCTTGGTACAAAGCTGCGGCAGATCAAGGTTTATCGGCTGCGCAATTAAATGTAGGTCGTATGTTGGCAGATGGTATTGGCACGAAAAAAGACGAAGTCTTAGCACGTCAATATTTTGAAAAGGCGGCTAGCCGTGGTGATAACCGTGCCAGCTTTAACCTTGCCATGATGGAAGAACAAAAGAAAAACTATATGGGTGCGTATCAGTGGTATGAGTTATCTACCCGTGATGGCATGCTCGACAATAAAGTAATTTCTTTGTCTGAAGGTAAGAAAACCGCTTTGGCAGCTAACTTAACTCAAGAACAAATTCGTCAAGCACGTGACCGCGCAGACCAATGGATTCAAGCGCAATAAATTTAACTACGTTTGAAGTGATCTCAAAGCACCTTCGGGTGCTTTTTGTTTTATCCGAAATAAACTGCCTGCATGGCCTGTAGCAGTTCAGGACTGAATTCTTCTAGTGCAGCAGAACCTAATACCGCATCTATACCACAATGCGGACAAATTGCGGTTTGCTCATCATCACACCAATCTTCAATTTCGCTATAAGCAAAAGTTTCCAGACAGTAAAAACAGCCAGAACGCTCACTTTGCTGCAATAATGTACGGTGCTGACTCGAATAACGGTAGATCTCTGAAATTTTGCTCATCATGATTCCCCTATTTTTTTATATCTCAGCATAATTGGTATGTATTAAAACAAATCTATCTAAGATTAAACTTTTAAGTCTGCAAAATCCGTTAAAATATCCAAGATTATTTTGAATTAAGATCTGAATTATGGCTGCAACTGATTGGCGTGCTCAAGGTACTTTGGTTTTAGCAAGCAATAACAAGGGAAAAATTGCAGAATTTGAAACCCTGTTTGCGCAATTAGACTTGCCTGTGCAAGTGATTCCGCAAGGTCAACTAAATATTGAAGATGCTGTTGAAGATGGTTTGAGCTTTGTTGAAAATGCCATTTTAAAAGCACGCCATGCCGCAAAAATTTCAGGAAAGCCTGCCATTGCAGATGACTCTGGTTTATGTGTGCCTATTTTAGGCGGCGCACCGGGGATTTATTCTGCACGTTTTGCAGGCGAACATGGCAATGATGCAGCCAACAATGAAAAACTTTTGAATAAACTCAAACCACTACGTCAAGACGGCGCAGCAATTGAAGGTATGTTTGTTTGTGTTTTGGCTTTGGTTGAACATGCCGATGATCCATTACCACAAATTTTCCAAGGTATTTGGAAAGGCGAGATTTTAGCAGAAGCTCGTGGTGAAAATGGTTTTGGCTATGACCCGCTCTTTTGGTTGCCTGAATTGGGAGTGTCGAGCGCAGAAATGTCGAAAGCAGAAAAGAATAAAATCAGTCACCGTGGTCAGGCGATGCAACTGTTTAAAGCAAGTTTACAAGCTTAGATTTAACAGATGTGATTGATCTTACAGCCCGTTTTCAAACACGGGCTGTTTTATTTTCAAGCTTTACAAATCAGGTCAAACATCCCTTGTCGTCAAATCGCAACACATTCGTCACCGCATTGTCATACAGACCTGTTGAGATAGGCTCAACTATTGAGAGGTCTAAATCATGGCAGGATTATCTATTTGGCACGTGCTGATTTTTGCAATTGTGGTCATTTTATTATTTGGTACATCTAAGCTTAAAAACTTAGGTAAAGATGTAGGTGGCGCGGTCAAAGATTTTAAAAAATCAATAAAAGATGATGAGGCAGAAGCGGCGCAACTGAAAGAACCTCGTACGATTGAACATCAAGCCAATAGCAGTGATGTAAATTCGACTGTAAAGCATTAAGGCTGAGGATTTGAGATTATGCTCAATATTGGAATGACGGAACTGCTGATTTTCGGCATCATTGCATTATTGGTGCTGGGTCCTGAAAAACTCCCTGAAGCAGCGCGTTTTGTCGGCAAGTGGTACGCTAAAATTAAACGTATGGTCAGTAATGTTCAAAATGACATTGACCGCGAATTGCGTTTATCTGAATTACGCGAGCAAATGCAGCAAGAAATGGCGCGTATTCAGGAACTTGAAGCAAAGATGCAAGCACAAATGCATGAAATGCAGCAAGAAAAAATATTTGAAGATACAACTGCAAAAAGCACACATTCCCCGCATGCCGTATCAAAAAATACCTTACAACAGCATCATTACACCTTGGTTTTAAATACTGAAAAAACCTCTGCGGTGTTACTCCCTAAAACTAAAATGACATCACATTCAAATTTATCTGCGCTACAACATACTACAGCGCCCTATACTGAAATGAAGGTTGCAGTATGAGCCAATCAAACGCTTCTGAGCTTTCACATTTGCCTGTGAAGGCAGAGCAAGCCGCATTAGAAGAAATGCCAATTACCAAGCACTTGATGGTGCTGCGTAATCATCTTTTTAAAATTGTAGGGCTTATTCTTGCCTTATTCTTCTGTTTATTGCCCTTTGCCAATAAAACTTATCAAGTATTGTCGGAACCATTACGTGCACAGTTGCCACATACATCAACCATGATTGCGACTGATGTTACCGCAACCTTTATGGCGCCGTTTAAACTAAACTTTTTTGTCGCGCTGTTCATTGCGATGCCATTTATTTTGTATCAGATTTGGGCATTCGTAAAACCAGCGTTATATGAAAAAGAAAAAAGTTTGGCGCTGCCTTTGCTGATCGGCAGTATTTGCTTGTTCTATATCGGAATTAGCTTTGCTTACTTTGTCGCCTTGCCATCCATTCTGCACTTTTTCATTAGCGTTTCCCCTGAAACAGTCGCCCCGATGACCGACATTAATAGCTATCTTACGTTTTGTTTGAAGCTGTTTTTGGTTTTTGGTTTTACCTTTGAGATTCCAATTGTCACACTTTTGCTGATTATGATTGGTGTCGTGTCTACGCAAACTTTGGTTGAAAAACGTCGCTTTATTATTGTTGGCTGTTTTTTTGTGGCCATGTTTGTCACACCGCCAGACGCTTTATCGATGATCATGCTTGCCATTCCGATGTGGATGCTGTTTGAAATTGGTTTGTTTTTTGGCAAATTAATTGAGAAGCGCCGAGTCAGTCACAGCTAATCTAAAATATTGAATTTTAAAAAGAAGCACATGGTTGCTTCTTTTTTTGTGCGTGTAGATCACAACTGAACGGATTTAATCAGTTTGACACATAAGCTTAACCCGCATGTCATGTTTAGCCACTAATTTACATATAACTTTCAAACGACTAAGCAATTTGCTAGGAAAAAAAATGACTGATTTTATGCCTTACAATGAAGATCAAGAGTTAGATAATAACACTTCAGACAATACGCACTTTCGTGACATTCTAGAACAACGCATGAGCCGTCGCAGTTTAATTAAAAAAACTGCAAGCGGTGCAGCAGCTTTAGCTTTAGCTTCTTCTTTATCTGCATGTAGTGATGATGATGAAGATACAAATGTAACACCACCAACAAGTAAAGAAGAACCCAATACCAAGCCTGAAACATTAACATTTAAAGCTGTAGATAAAAATTTAAATGATATTGTTACTGTTCCTGAAGGTTACCAAGCAACTGTATTATATGCTTTAGGTGACTCAATCAATCCTTCTTATAGCAATTGGAATGCAGATGCAGATGTTCCATCTGGCCCAAGTTTCCAATTCCGCTCTGGTGACTGTCACGATGGCATGAGCTATTTTGGCTTAAGTACTAAAACTGGTCGTTATGATGAAAATGCATCAGATCATGGCTTATTGGTTTTGAACCACGAATATATCAACCAAACCTTCTTACATCCAAAAGGCGCAACTAAAAAGGATGGACGTCGCCCAGAAGATGAAGTGATTCGTGAAGTAAATGCACACGGTGTTTCAGTCGTTCTTATTAAGAAAAATGCTGAAACTCAAGCTGTAGAGATTGTGAAGTCATCACCATTTAACCGTCGTATTACAGCTTCGACTGTCATGGATTTTGCAGGGCCTGTAGCTGGTTCTCCATTACTGCACACAGCATTCTCTCCCGCTGGTCGTCAAACTCGAGGCACACAAAATAACTGTGGTAATGGTTATACACCATGGGGCACTTATTTAACTGCTGAAGAAAATTTTATTGGTTATTTCCAACGCTCAGGTACAGACCAATACTCAGCCCGTAGTGAAGCTGAAAAAATAGCACTTAAACGCTATGGCTTAGGCTTAGAGATCTCTTATCAAACTGAAAAAAATGCAGACGGTAGTGTTAAACGTGATGCGAAAAACAACATCATTTATATTTTAGATGCTGATGGTAAAAAAATTCCAGAACGCGATGAGCAAGATCGCATCGTGTATTTGAATAAATCTTCACGCTATGGTTGGGAAACAGCAGAAGCTGGTTTTGAATCTCAAGACATGTATGATCGTTGGGCTGCTAACGTAACCAAAGAGTCTGCAACTCAAGACTATCGTAATGCGCCAAATACATTTGGCTGGATTGTAGAAATTGATCCATTCGATAGCCGCTCAAACCCAGTAAAACGTACTGCATTAGGTCGTTTTGCTCACGAAGACTGTCGCGCCAGCCGCGCAATTGAAGGGCAAAAATTTGCATTCTATATGGGCGATGACTCGCGCGGTGAGTACATCTACAAATTTGTATCAGATGCAACATGGGATCCTAAAGATGTGAATGGTGGCTATCGAGCTGGCGACAAATATATGAATTCAGGGAAATTCTATGTCGCTAAATTTAATGCATCAGGCACAGGAGAGTGGATTGAACTGGCTTATGGTAAAAATGGCTTAACCGAAACAAACGCTATTTACCCATTTAGCTCACAAGCGGATGTCCTTACTTTTGCTCGTCTTGCAGCAGATGCTGTAGGAGCTACAAAAATGGATCGTCCAGAATGGGTTGCTGTAAACCCTGAAAATGGTGAAGTGTACGTGACTTTAACCAATAACTCGAACCGTGGTTCAAGCTATGCAACAGATCCTGCAAACCCACGTAACTACACCGATCCTGAAGGTGGTAAAGGTAACGTCAATGGTCATATTATCCGCTTTAAAGAAGAGAATACTGCAGCAACATCATTTGAATGGGATATCTATCTATTTGGTGCTGAAGCAAGTATGGATCCGACAATTAACCTTTCTAATTTAAGCGATGCAAACGACTTCTCAAGTCCAGATGGTATGTGGTTTGACCCACGTGGTGTTCTTTGGATTCAAACAGATGATGGCGCATATACAGATGTTACAAACTGTATGATGTTAGCAGCACTACCTGGTCAAGTTGGTGATGGCGGTGTTGTAAAAACTGTTGGTGATCAAAGTACAATTGCTGGTGCTCAAGTCACCGATAAAAACTTACGTCGCTTCCTTGTTGGGCCAAAAGAATGTGAAATTACAGGTGTAACCATGACACCTGACTACAAAGCAATCTTTATTAACGTTCAGCACCCAGGTGAAGATTCAAAGAGTTTTGATGCGCCAAGCAGCCATTGGCCTGCAACACAAACTGACATGAACAATAAAACTGCACGTCCTCGTTCAGCAACGGTTGTCATCACCCGTAAAGACGGCAAAGCAATTGCTGGATAACATCCATAAATTAAAAATGCCGACATCACGTCGGCATTTTTTATGCCTCAATGTTCAACTGTTGCTGCACAATATCTCCCTTTTGCTCACCATATTGTGTTTTTTCCAGCCATGTAAATTGCTGCGCCTGCATACGTAAAAAATTGGAACAACGTGTACCGTAAAGTGGACTTTGAATAAAAGTCGATGACAACAACGCTTCCATCTCCAATGAAATCCCTGTTTGCGGTAACAATTCAGATGCAACTTTGCGTTCATCTTGCAAAATATCCCACGCCGCAGCATTTAGCTCTGCCGTTGCAAGATCAGGCAATTGCAGCATCGGTAAAAACTCCTGCGTAAAGCGTTTGCGTAAGCGTGCAGTTTTCTCCCAAGGGTCACTCATCAATCCATTCGACACCACATAAACGCCTTTAGCTAAAACCTGCGGCGCTTCTCCACGGTTACTCATGTACACCGCTTGAGTGGTGTCACCCACAAATAAATTAAAACCTGCATATTCACATTGCTGTTTTTCTAAGGCTTGCGCAAAACGGATAGGCGTTTGCTCAGATTCTAAAAAAGCCTGAATAATATGCCCACGTGAAGTTGGATATTCACGAACATCATTCGCATCACGATAATTGGTAATCACAGCCCAGCGTCCCGATGGGGTAATGCCCATCCACGTACCGCCCGATTCTAAATCTTGCCCTGCAACAATTGGACTATCAGACCATGCTGCCAGTGCTGCTGTCGGACGCCGATAGAACTCATCTCGATTTGAAATCAAACACAGTGGTGTGTCTGTCAAGACCTGCCAAGCCAATGCCACAATACACATAATTTAAACTCTTGATCTTTACACATTGAATGTACAACATTTTTCATCACATTCAGCTAAAATCTGTGCAAAACAGAATCACAAGGAACAGGAATGCTCACCTATCCAAATATTGACCCCGTTGCTATTTCGCTCGGGCCTTTGCAAGTCCATTGGTATGGCTTGATGTATTTACTGGCATTTTTATTTGCTTGGGGTTTGGCAACTTATCGTGCCAAACAACGTGGCTGGACACCAGACATGGTTTCCGACCTGATCTTTTACGGCGCTTTGGGCGTGGTGATTGGTGGACGTGTCGGTTATGTCTTCTTTTATGGCTTTGAACAATTTTTGGCAAATCCGCTGTGGTTATTCCAAGTTTGGACAGGCGGCATGAGTTTCCACGGTGGCTTTCTGGGCGTGATTTTAGCCATGCTGTTCTGGTGTAAAAAATACAAAATGACGTGGTTTCAAACTCTGGATTTTATTGCCCCGTGTGTACCTACAGGTCTAATGTTTGGTCGTATTGGTAACTTTATTGGCGGTGAATTATATGGTCGCCCTGTGACCGATCCAAACTTTGCATTGGGGATGATTTTCCCAACCGATCCTTTGCAATTGGTACGTCATCCATCGCAGCTTTATCAAGCCTTATGCGAAGGTTTAATCCTGTTTGTTGTGCTGTGGTGGTTTAGTTCAAAGCCACGTCCACGCATGGCAGTATCAGCCCTATTCCTGATTGGTTATGGTTTGGCGCGCTTTGTTGTCGAATTTTTCCGCGAACCCGATCATGGTCAGCTCTTTATTGCATGGATGAGTAAGGGACAATTCCTGAGCTTACCAATGATTTTGGTCGGTTTCTGGATGATGTGGTATGCCTATCAAAAGAAAATTTATGATTGGGGGCCGCAAAAAAACAGCTAAGCTACTACCCATTTAAATGCAGGTTTCATCCATTCAGGCGAAGTCAATCTTCGCCTTTTTTATGCTACAGTGCTATCTATTACTTACACTTTTCAGACATCAATATCTCACATGCTTGAATTTTGGTTTAACCCACAGGTTGCGGTCACAAAGAAAATTGCCCTGCTGATGGTGATCGCGCTGGTCACTGCAGCGGTATACTTCTTAGAACCCTTAAAGCTCGATGCGATTTTAATGTTTCTGGCCACAGGTATTGTTTTTTTAATTTGTCGTTACTGCAAAATTCATTTTACTGCACAACATCCCACAGGTTGGTTGGCACGACTATTGACTTGGATTCCACTGGCGTTGTTACTCGCAATAATTTTCATGCAGATTCAACACGGTGAAATTTTACTGTCGGGCGCTCAAGGCATTGGCTTTACCGCTTTGGCTATTTGCCTGTTTTCGCCGTTGGCTTTACTGCATCAACATCACGCTTCCGACACACAATAAAGTCACAACTTTAAAAACTCTGCTATTATTCTTTCTGATTTACTGGGCATCGAATTGCCCAAACAAAAAATATTTCTTTTGCTTGACCAGAGAACGCTATGCGCCAGTATTTAGACCTACTCCAACATATTCTTGACCATGGTGGCGACAAAGGTGACCGTACCGGAACAGGCACACGTTCAGTGTTTGGGCACCAAATGCGTTTTAACCTTGCACAAGGTTTTCCACTGCTGACTACCAAAAAAGTACATTTCCGTTCTATCGTAATTGAGCTGTTATGGTTTTTAAAAGGCGATACCAACGTCAAATATCTACAAGAACATAAAGTCAGTATTTGGGATGAATGGTCTACCGCAGAACAAACCGCGCGCTTTGGTCGTCCTGAAGGTGAACTTGGCCCAGTGTACGGACATCAATGGCGTAATTTTGGTGCAACACAAAAAGCCGATGGTCTGTATGAGCAAGATGGTTTTGACCAAATTGCATGGTTAATCAATGAAATTAAAACCAATCCAAATTCACGGCGTTTAATCGTGTCAGGCTGGAACCCGAAAGAAGCAGGTCAAGTTGCTTTACCGCCTTGCCATACTTTATTCCAGTTTTTTGTGCACAACGGCAAACTCTCATGCCAGCTATATCAACGCAGTGCCGATGTGTTTTTAGGCGTGCCTTTTAATATTGCCAGCTATGCTTTACTAACCCACATGATCGCGCAAGTCTGTGATTTAGAAGTCGGAGATTTTGTCTGGACAGGTGGCGATACGCATTTATATGCCAACCACTTTGAACAGGCACAGTTACAGCTAAGCCGTGAACCACTGGCGTTATGTCAGTTAAAACTCAATCCTGAAATCAAAGATATTTTCGATTTTAAATTTGAAGATATTGAAATTGTAGGCTATGAGTCACATCCTGCAATTAAAGCACCTGTCGCTGTTTAATTGCCTGTTGCTAGATTTAGCATCTCAACATTTAAATTGCCCCAACGTCCCCAAAAGATGCTTGGCAGACTAAGAAAATACGAGCCTAATTATGTCATTTCAAAATTTAGAAGTTGTACACGTAGTCGCTATGGATCAACAACGCTGCATTGGTCAGGGTAACCAATTGCCGTGGCATATTTCGGCAGACTTAAAACACTTCAAAGAAATCACCCAAGGTGGCGTGGTGATTATGGGACGCAAAACCTTGGAGTCGATGGGACGCACCCTGCCTAAACGTGTCAATTGGGTGATTACCCGCGACCCAAACTGGGCATTTGAAGGCACAAAAGTGGCGCATAGCATTGAAGATGCCTTGCAACAAGCCGTTGCCGATGTTCAAGCCTCAGAAAAACCAAACACTTTATTTATTATTGGTGGTGGTGAAATTTTTAGCCAAACTATGCCGATTGCTGACCGTTTGGAACTGACACATATTGAACTAGATGTTCAGGGAGATGCGCATTATCCTGCCATTCCTGCCGAGTTTAAAAAAGTGGCCTCAGAACAGCATGTCGATGAAAAATCAGGGATTGCCTTTGAGTTTGCCCGCTATCAAAAATAATGCTGACAGCCTTGGCAATATTTGATTATGATGACTTAAACGGAATTTAACTTTGCCTCAGGAATGGCGGATGCTGCATTTCATCTTCAGTTTAGGTGTCGTTCTTTCTTCTATTTGGCTCAGTATGGCCTTGTGGATTCATCAGCCTTTGGGTTGGTTAATGAGCCGTGTGCTGATTGGGACTTGGCTAGCCTTCACCCTCAGCATTTTGGGCATTTATATCACTCAGCATTTGCTCAGTCGCAATCAGGATATTTTGGTTTATCTTTTGGGTTTTACCTTGGGGCTGTTTTGGTATTTTGGGATGGATGCCAAGCAAGACCGTGACTGGAACCCTGAAGTAGCCCGTATGCTGCATTATGAACAAGTACAAGATCAGGTCACGCTGCACAATGTCCGCAATTTTGACTGGCATGCCGATGGTCGCTATACCGAACGTTGGGAAACCCGCCAATTTAACCTGAAACAGATTACGGGGGTGAATATCATCACCTCTTACTGGATGGGGCCAAAAATTGCGCATACCTTAGTCAGTTTTGACTTTGCCGATCAAGCGCCACTCACCTTTTCCATTGAAATTCGCAAAGAAAAACACGAAGAGTTTTCTGCGATTGGTGGCTTCTTTCGGCAATATGAACTCAGCCTTGTCGCTGCCGATGAAAAAGATATCATCTACACCCGCAGCAATATTCGGGGTGAGCAAGTTTATTTTTTCCCGATCCAGCTCAATCCACAAGAAGCACAAGCACTGTTTCAGGAATATCTGCATAAAGCCGATGCTTTAGCCGCCAAAGCGCGTTGGTATAATACGTTGACCAGTAATTGCACCACGCTACTGTTTGACATGATTCAGGCAGTATCTCAAAAACGTTTCCCTGCCGACTATCGTCTGTTTGCTTCGGGTTATTTACCCAATTATTTATATGATTTGCATGCGCTGGATCATCGTTGGGATATGCAAACTTGGTATCAACGTGCCCACATTAACCCACGTGTGGAAAACTTAAAAGATATCCACAGCCAAGACTTTTCCGCGCTCATTCGACAAGGCGTGCAGCTCGATTCTTCAGCAAACATCAGCACGCCTTATTCGCATCCGACTTATCAGAACAAAGTGCTGCCCTGACCTATTTTGGTCATTTTGCGCAGATACAATCAATTCAGAGAAAAAACCACACCATATCTTGGAAAAAGTTGCAGCAAACATACAAGTTTAACTAGAGCCACGGCGCATAATTTGTTTAGATAGCAACAATTTCAAAAAATTAGAGATCATTCCATGCTAAAAAAATACTTCGGGATCACCTTATTGGGTGCAATGATTGCTTTATCAGGATGTGAAACTATGCCAACTCAAACGAGTGCAAGCCAAATTAGCGCAATCAATCAAGCCAACTTAGTACAACGTACATGGACTGCTACGCAATTGGGCAACAGCATGTTAAAAACAGAAGCAAACCGCCAAAACTTGCCATATTTAAACTTTGATGCCGCCACACAAACAGTCACAGGTTCAGATAGTTGTAACCGACTCAGCGGTAGTTATGTCGCAGGACGTGACACCCTACAATTGGGGCAATTGGCAACCACGCGAATGGCTTGCTTAAATAACAACAACTTAGATCAGAAATTTCATGAAGCCCTAAATAAAGTGACGCATTATCAGGTCTATGGTAAAACCCTGAAATTGCTAGATCGCCATGGAAATTTACTGATTCAATTTGAAACACCAACGGCTGCACGTTAACGGCTAAGCCTAATAATAGACAGGCTTAAAATGGTTTATTCATAAAATATAAGGACAAAATCATGCAACAAGCATTGTTTGGTGGCGGATGTTTCTGGTGTGTCGAAGCCGTATTTTTACAACTGCAAGGCGTAGAAAAAGTCACCAGCGGTTATGCAGGTGGACATACCTTAAACCCAAGCTATGAAGATATTTGCCGTGGCGACAGCGGACATGCAGAAGTCATTTTGATTGATTTTGATGAGCAGCAGATCAGCTATTCACAATTACTTGAGGTGTTTTTTGCCACACACGACCCAACCACATTAAACCGTCAGGGCAATGATGTCGGCACACAATACCGCTCTGTGATTTATTATTTAGATGCTACACAGCAACAAGCTGCCACCGAGATGATTGCAGCATTACAAGCTGAAGGTGTGAATGTTGTGACTGAACTCAGTGCAGCACCTGAATTTTACCCTGCAGAAGACTATCATCAGAATTTCTTTGCCAAAAATCCAAATCAGGGCTACTGCAATTTTTCCATTCCACCGAAACTGAATAAATTACGCAGTAAATTTCAGCATTTACTGAAAGTATAACCATTGGATTTAAAAGCAAGTACAAAACGGTGATACTCATCTTTTGATGACATCACCGTTTACACCACTATTTATTTTACAAAAGTCGTCCAGACAAATGCCTGAGTACGTCCTTGTAAGGTCATCTTCAACTGATCGCCCGACTGTAATGCTGCCACCCCTGCAGGTGTACCAGTCATTACCACATCACCAGGTTCTAAACTAAATACTTGGCTAATATCTGCCAACAATGCCGCAATATCAAAAATCAATAAACTGGTATCGCCTTGCTGACGTAATTCATCATTAATGTCCAAACGATATTGCACGTTTTTCCAGTCCTGAATTTCCGATACATCCACCCAATCTGCCAACACACAAGAACCGTCAAACGCTTTGGCTCGTTCCCACGGCTGTCCTTTTTTCTTAAGTTCATCCTGCAATTCACGCAAAGTTAAATCCAAGCCCAAAGTCACTGCACTTACAGCATCCAATACTTTGGCAGGATCTGTGTCTGCATTTAAAGGCTGGTCAATGCGTAAACTCAATTCACATTCATAGTGACAATTGCCCCAGACCTTATTCCACGTAATCCCATCACTTAAACTGCGTAAACTGCTTGGCGGTTTAATAAATAACACAGGATGATCAGGTACAGCATTACCTAATTCTTTGGCATGGTCTGCATAACTGCGACCGACACAGACAATTTTAGATGGACGTGTACTCATGATCATCCTCAAATAACTCGTAAATTGGGAAAATTAAAACTTACTTTTTAAAAGTATTTTCAAAAACCGTTTGTTCTGCAGGCAGATTAAATGCACGTTTCGGTACAATCACCACTGTACGATTTTTTAATTCCAGCATATAGGTGAGTTTACCCACAGCGAAATTTTGCACCTCGTTATAATGAAATACCTGTTTACGACCATTGGCATACAGCTCGGCATAGTCCTGAAATAAATCAACGCCTTGCTCGCTTTTTCCAAATTGGTATTTTACAAACTGGCGTTTAAACATCATTGGCAAAAACCAATAACGCATTAAAGTTTGCAAGATTAAAAAGAAAGCACCGAGTGCAACATAATAGCGACCTACCCCATCGAAGCCCAAATAAAAGCCCCAAGCAATAATCGCCACACTAATCAACGGTGTAATAAAACGGGTAAATTGTTTTTTACCAAAAGTCGCAAGGGCAAAGCCGTCTTGAGATTCTTCTAAATTTAAAAAATAGCGCAAAGACAATGCTGGCTGCGTGTCAGACATAAGCTCATCATCAAGTCATTCAAATTGAGCTAAATCTTACACTAGATTGAGCACTTTCCTTATTTTTTTCGTGTTTATTCGCTCAAAGCCAGACGTAAAACAATGGTCATGCTTTTGACACAGAAATTTCATCATTTTTAGATAGTGTAGATGCAAAAAAACCGCATCAAAAGTGCGGTTTTTTATTTCAAGTTGGTGCGCTCAGAGAGATTCGAACTCCCGACCCCTTAGTTCGTAGCCAAGTGCTCTATCCAGCTGAGCTATGAGCGCGACGACTTGATGGGGTGCATTATACGTGTTTTTTTCTGGCTGTTAAGTATTAATTCATCATTTTGCAATCAAATGCACAGATATTGGACGATTCAAAAGAATTTTAACGTAAAACCATGAGTACGCTATTCTTTTTAATAAACTGATTATTGTTTGAGTTTACTAAATTTCAGGCACAAAAAAACCGCATTTAAGCGGTTGATTGTTCAAGTTGGTGCGCTCAGAGAGATTCGAACTCCCGACCCCTTAGTTCGTAGCCAAGTGCTCTATCCAGCTGAGCTATGAGCGCATTACTTGTGTGCCAATTTAGGCGATACGTTACTGTTCGGTTTACTTATTGGTGCGCTCAGAGAGATTCGAACTCCCGACCCCTTAGTTCGTAGCCAAGTGCTCTATCCAGCTGAGCTATGAGCGCGACATAAGTAAAGCGTGGCGGTGAGAGAGGGATTCGAACCCTCGATACAGTTACCCGTATGCGTCCTTAGCAGGGACGTGGTTTCAGCCACTCACCCATCTCACCGTAACGTGCCGCCATAATACAAATTAAGTGGTAGCACTGCAAGCTTCGATACCACAATTTTTGCATATTTTTGCTCAATTAAATATTTTTTAAACAATTTTCAGGATTCATCACCAGAATTACGCCTGAACTTTTGGCAATCGCTGCACAAAAACTAGAAACATCGTAAAATAACGACAGAAAACACATTATTGCAATCATTTACGTGCAGTCTTTCCGTACATGACTTATGCTAAACCTATCTTCTGACATGAAGTTTATTCCATGATGAAAAATTGGGTCGATCCTGAAGCGAAAGCTGAAGCCGAACGCTACGAAAATCCTATTCCAAGCCGTACCTTAATCTTAGAAACCATTGAAACCTTGCAAGCGGCACAGTCACATGCAGACTTGGTAGAGCATTTTGCGATTGCCGATCAAAAAAGTATTGACGCCCTGAGCCATCGTTTAATTGCCATGGTACGTGATGGTCAGCTCATGAAAGATGGATTCAAGTTCCAGCTGGCTGCAGAACAACCGACTCATGACGCCACGGTTTACATCAACAGTAAAGGTTTAGGCACAGCCAATATTGCAGGTCATGAAGATATTTTATTGCCTGAACGCGAACTACGTTTGGTGTTTAATGGCGATCAAGTCAAAGTCCGCCAGACATCGGTAGATCGTAAAGGCAAGGCATGGGGGTTTATTACCGAAGTCACCCAGCGTCGTGTCAAACAAATCATTGGTAAATTGTCAGAATACGATGGTGAATATTTTATTCAGCCTGCCCAGCCAAATAGCCATCAACCCATTACCCTTGAAAAAGAATTAATTGAACATGCCCAAGTTAAATTGGGCGATTCTGTGCGCATTGCGATTGACGACTATCCAACCCGCGAAGAATTTGCCACAGGACATATTATTCAGTCGATGGCAGACAAAGCCGAAACTGAAATTATTATTCCGCAAACCATTTTAGAATTTGGTCTGCCGTATGAATTTCCTGAAGATGTCATTCAAGAAGCTGAAAGCTTTCAAGAACCGACTGCCCAAGACCGTGAAGGACGTGTTGATTTACGCGATTTAGCCTTAGTGACTATTGATGGTGAAGATGCCCGCGACTTTGACGATGCAGTATATGCAGAAAAACGTCCAGGCGGTGGTTACCGTGTCGTGGTCGCAATTGCCGATGTCAGCCATTACGTCCGCACAGGCAAACCTCTGGATGATGAAGCTCAGGAACGTGGGACTTCAGTCTATTTCCCGCATTTTGTATTGCCGATGTTGCCTGAAGCTTTATCGAATGGCTTATGTTCGCTGAATCCGCAGGTTGACCGTTTGTGTATGGTCTGCGATTTAAAACTGTCACGCGCAGGTCGTGTCACAGGTTTTGAATTTTATCCATCGGTCATGCATTCCAAAGCACGTTTAACCTATACTCAAGTGGCACAATATTTTGAGGGTGATAGTGCGGCAATTCCAGAAGATCGGGAGGTGCGCAAATCATTAAATACTCTGTTCCAACTGTATCAAGTGCTGAAAGGTTTACGTGCTGAACGTCATGCCATGGAGTTTGAAACCGTTGAAACCTACATGACCTTTGATGAGTTAGGTGGAATTAAAGAAATTTTGCCGCGCAGCCGTAACGATGCGCATAAACTGATTGAAGAATGTATGTTACTCGCCAACGTCGCAGCAGCAGAATATGCACTCAAACATGATGTGCCGATGCTGTACCGTGTGCATGAACCGCCAGAGTTTTCACGTATTCAAAAAGTCCGTGATTTTGTCAAATTACTTGGGCTACATTTCCCAGAACAACCAACTCAGACCGACTATCAAGCGGTGATTGAAGCCACTAAAGATCGTATTGATGCGCCAAGTATTCACGCGGTGTTATTACGCTCAATGATGCAAGCCTATTATGGCGCCAATAATTCAGGTCACTATGGTTTAGCTTACGATGCCTACACGCATTTCACTTCGCCAATCCGTCGCTACCCTGACCTATTGTTACACCGTGCCATTAAAGCGCATTTAAAACAAAAGCCATCTCCACTTTCAGGCGCAGCTTTAGATGATGCAGGCGAACATTATTCTGCAACTGAACGTCGTGCCGATGAAGCCTCGCGCTCTGTCACCACATGGCTAAAATGCCACTATATGCAGCAGCATTTGGGTGAAGAATTTGTGGGCGTAATTTCTGCAGTAGCCGAATTTGGTTTATTTGTTACTCTCAAAGACCTTTATGTCGATGGCATGATTCATGTCAGCCAGTTGGGCGATGACTTCTTTGTATTTGACCAAGCCAGCCAAAGTCTAATTGGACAAGCACGTGGTCAAAGCTTTAGCTTGGGCGATGAAGTTAAAATTAAAGTCGCGACTGTCAATTTAGAAGATCGCAAAATTGATTTTGAGCTCATGCAGCAACTCACCCATGCAGGTCGTGCTATTCGTATGCGCGCACCGCGCGTGGCAAAACCGTTCAGCCGTGAAGCCACTGAAGAAGTTTTTTCTGAGCGTCCAAGCAAGGCGACTTTAAGTGAAAACGGTGAGCAACCTGTGCCGAAGAAAAAGCCAAAAAGCAAACCGAGCTCTTACGGTAAAAAAACCTCAGCGAAGTCGGAAGCCAAACCGAAAGACAAAGCCAAAAAAAAGACCAAGGTGAAAAAGAAAAAAGCCAATGCCAAGTCTAAATTGGACTAGCATCAACTATTTTCAACTTCTTTCTAACAACTTCAAAAAGAGCTACGGCTCTTTTTGTTTTTGGGGATTGCGTCAAACAGCCGTATTGTGCTGAATTTATCACCTTGATTAGCTAAATCTGCCCTTATGCCTTGATTTCAGCCCTCAAAAGCCCTACATCTATAAATCATGAAAGAAATTTAGATGGCACTCAAAAAATGAAATTACAGCAAGCAACTTTACCTGTTCCACAGTTTGATCAAATTACCCTGGCAGATTTAAAACAAAAAATTGAGCATGCCATTCAGCAGGGACAAAACTTTTTAAATAATCTGACTGCAGTACCTGAAAATACGACGGCGCAATTAAATGTTTTAGAACAGATTGATCAGCTCGAAAATAACATAAGCGAAGCATGGGGCGTGCTGTCACATTTAAATGCGGTCATGAATAATCCTGAAACCCGCGAAGTGTATCAAGCGCTGTTACCAAGTTTAAGCGACTACTACACTCAATTGGGTCAGCACACGGTGTTGTATCAAAGCTATCAACATATTCACGACGCCAACACCTTTAAAGATTTGCCTGCTGCACAACAAAGCGCAATTCAACTGGCATTGCGCGACTTTAAACTGTCAGGTGTGGCCTTAGAAGGTGAAGCTAAAAAACGCTATGCTGAAATTTCAGCGCGTTTATCGCAACTGTCATCAGACTTTTCCAATCATGTGTTGGATGCCACCCAAGCCTATTACAAAGTATTGTCCGAAGATCAGCTCAAAGGTTTACCGCCAAGCAGCGTTGAATTGCTGAAACAATATGGTCAGCAACGCGAATTGGAACAAGCTGTGGCAACACTGGATATTCCTGCCTATTTAGCCATTATGACCTATGCCGATGATCGTGCTTTGCGCGAAACCTTGTATCAGGCATACACTACTCGCGCGTCCGATCAATCAGCCCAGTCTGAATTTGACAACACCCCGATCATGGAAGAAATCTTGCGTTTACGTCAAGAAATGGCGCAATTGCTCGGTTTTAACAACTATGCAGAATTATCCCTTGCCAGCAAAATGGCACCAAGTGTCGAAGCAGTCGATCAATTCCTGCGTGAACTGGCAGAACATGCTCGTGCACCTGCAGAACAAGAAATTGCCGAACTCAAAGCCATTGCCGCCCAAGATGGGATTGATACCTTACAACCGTGGGATACAGGCTACTATTCTGAAAAATTAAAATTACAGCAATTTAACCTTTCACAAGAAATGTTAAAACCATATTTCCCTGCACCGAAAGTGGTTGAAGGTCTATTTAGCATCGTCAAGCGTTTATACGATGTCGATATTATTGAGCGCGCTGCCTCTGTTTGGCATCCTGATGCACGTTATTTTGAACTTGAAGATCAAGGTCAAGTGATTGGTGGTTTTTACTTTGATCTATATGCCCGTACAGGCAAACGCGGCGGCGCATGGATGAGTGGTTTCCGTTCACGCATGCAATTGGCACAAGGTTTACAAAAACCAATTTGCTATATGGTGTGTAACTTTACCCCGCCTGTGGCAGATCAACCCGCGCTTTTAACGCATGATGAAGTCATCACCCTATTCCATGAATTTGGACATGGCTTACATCACATGCTGACTGAAGTAGATAATATTGCTGTGGCAGGTACACACGGTGTCGCTTGGGATGCGGTGGAATTACCAAGCCAATTCATGGAATTCTGGACTTGGGATCAAGACAGTTTAGATATGCTGAGTGCGCATATTGAAACCCAAGACACCCTGCCAGAACACCTGCTTAAAGCGCTGTTAGATGCACGTTTCTTCCAGTCGGGAATGCAAAGCCTGCGCCAAATTGAATTTGCCCTGTTCGATTTAAGTATTCACCGCAGCAACCCTGCTTTAAATGCAGAACAGATTCAAGCCATGCTGAATGATATCCGCCAAAACTATGCCGTTGCGCCAACTACAGCCTACAACCGCTTCCAGCACAGCTTCAGCCATATTTTCGCAGGCGGTTATGCTGCAGGATATTATTCATACAAATGGGCAGAGGTTTTAGCCAGCGATGCCTTTGATCGCTTTGAAAATGAAGGGCTATTTAATACTGAAACTGGCAAGCAGTTTAGACAGTTTATTCTAGCAGTTGGCGGAAAAGATTCAGCGCTTGACGCATTTATCAATTTCCGCGGACGCGAGCCAAAAATAGACGCACTATTACGTCATCAAGGTTGGACGAACACAGTCAAAAACGCTTAAACTAAGAACTTTAGATGAAGTTAGGGGAGTCGTGATGACCATTAAACGTCGTTTCATTGCAGGCGCAAAATGTCCAAAATGTCAGGCGATGGATCGGGTTGTCATGCTCACCGCTGGCGAAGCTGAATGGATCGAATGTATCGAGTGTGATTATACGGAAAACCGTCCGACACATATTGATGAACCTGAAATCCCAGAGGTTTCAGATGAAATTGGGGTGATCCAGTTTAAGCCGCGTCAGTCAAAGTAAAACAATAAGGTTCAACAACGCATGACTGAAGATCAACGACATAACCCTAAGCTCTTATGGGCCATTACGGGCGGGTTAATTATTGTCATTATTGCCGTATTTATCTTTCAATGGATGGGCGATAGCAACAATACTGCGCCTATAGAAACTGCCCCAACTACGGCGCCTGTAGCGAAAGCTGCACCTGCTGAAGCAACGCCATTGCAAGAAGATAAAGCAGCACCAAAACAGTTGGTCACAGAAGATTTACTCAAAGCACCTATATCTGAGAATGCAGCGCTTGCCAAAGAAGAAGTGGCTAAATTAGATGACATTCAAAATCAGCTGAATGATCAACGTGCCTTATTAAAACAGCAACATAACGATGCCGATGAATTGATTAAACTGAAAGAAGAACAAATCAAAATACTGGAAGCCCAACTGGCACAGTAAGCCTCCTCTGCTTCACATCAGTCATTTTAAAATACGATAAAGGGTCAGTGTTGTAGCCAATTTAAGCTAGAATAGCCAGAGGTTATTCTGGCTTTATTTGTATGACATCTTCTGGTTCTGCCCAACAAAATTTGCTCAAAGCAATTATGCTGTTGACCTACTCTGCCTTTCTGTTTTCACTCATGGGAGTGTGCGTTCGTTACGCATCAGAAACGGTAGATAATGCCACAGTGGTATTTTTCCGTAATTTCATTGGTTTGTTTATTTTTATCCCGCTCATTTTCAATAAAGGCTTGGGCTTTTTTAAAACTGAAAAGTTATGGATGCACACTTGGCGTTCGGTAGTCGGATTAACCGCCATGTATGGTTTTTTCTACGCGATTGCCAATCTAAAACTGTCCAATGCGATGGTCTTCACCTATTCATCGCCTATTTTTATTCCCTTAATTGCATGGCTATTCCTTAAAGAAAAAATCACCAAACCAATGCTATGGGCTGCGTTCATTGGTTTATTTGGCGTGTTATTTGTCGCCAAACCCGATGCAGGTATGTTTAATAGCATGTCCGCAATTGGACTCAGTGCCAGTTTTTTAGCAGCGATGGCTTTTGTCACGGTACGCGCCCTGACTCAAACCGAACCGCCTGAACGCATTGTGTTTTATTTTTGCATGATTGGGACACTCATTTCTGTTGTACCGATGTTCTGGTCATGGCGTCCTTACAACTTAAAAGAATTGAGTTTTTTAATTGGTGCAGGATTGCTGGCCAATATCAGTCAGATCTTTATGTCCAATGCCTACCGTCTTGCCCCTGCTGGGCAAATTGGCCCTGTCAATTACATTGCGATTATTTTTGCAGGGATTTGGGGCTTTAGCTTTTGGCATGAAACGCCAGACTTATTTAGTTTAATTGGCTTTGCCCTAATTTTGCTTGCCATTATTTTGTGCAGTCCACTGTTACAAAAACACCTGAATCATCACTCCCCGCATTCATAATGCTGCTTTGTATTCCCTGCATATCAACCTATTAAAAAAACACCCCGTAGTGAACCACAGGGTGTTTTTAAATAATAAGATGACAGTGATTAAGTATCCATGTGCTTATTCATACCAGCCGAATAGCTTGAACGCATACGGTGCATAGGCAATAATCAACATCGCAGGAAGCATCACAATCATAGGCAAAATCCAACGCTCATAACGATAATAGAACGATTTATGACGAACTTCTGCATCGGCTGCAGCGACTTCTTCATCTCCAATCGACTGCCTTGCCAATAAGTGATTCAGCGCTACAGGTGGCGTCACATAGCCTAATTCAAAACCAATTAGGGTAATCATCCAGAAATGCGCAGGATGTATCCCATATTGATAAGCTACAGGCGCAACCGTTGCAGAAATTAGAATCACCGCACCGAATGGATCCATAATCATGCCCACAAAAATCATCAAGGCAACAATCAGGCTAATCACAATAAAGATGCTGCTAATATCGGTTGGGAACGCTTCCATAATTTCAATGCGTTCTAAATAGCCACCTACACTGACTGAAAGCGCCATCAAAATTACCAATGCCCCAATATGTCCCACCGTTTCACTGGTCGATAAATGCAGAGCTTTGAAGAAACCATACTGACGCAATGGTGAATCAGGTGCAGTCAATAATGAGCGCTCAGATGAAGCTGCTGTCTGTTGTGCTACAGGCTTGTGATCTAAAGTCTGATCCCACTGCCCCATCGCTGGAATAGGCGCAGGTTCATGGCGCAATTTATCAAACAACACCATCATCAATAAAATAACCGGCATCATTACAGGTGCAGTAAATTCATTCATATTGGTGTCTAAAGCATATTTATAGAACAACCAAATCAACACAAAAATGAGGATATATGGTAGTACAGGGCCAAAAGCACGTAAGGACAATGGCGCAGCTATGTTCGGTGCAGCAATGCGGAATTTATTTTCAGCAAAGAACAACGAAATCACTAAAAACAGGGTTGAAGTCAGTAGGAACACATACAAACCATAGTGATACAGCATGTCCGTTGTGACTTCTTTATTCAGCGATGCCACCACAACAATCAATAGGCATGGACGAAGCACGACCCCCATTGAGCCCGACATAGCTGTTGCCGCCAGTGCAAACTGACGTCGTCCACCCGCATTCCAAACTTCTTTATAAATGATCGCACCTGCAGCAATGACAAAAATCCCCGATGCACCGGTATAAGCCGTTGGTAATGCAGCAGCAATCAGAATCAGCCAGGTTAAAGTTTCAGGTGCCAAATTCCACGGACGCAGAATATTCAGGAACAAATCCACAATTCGGGTTTGTTTGAGCAACATCCCCGCCCAAATAAACAAAGCCAAGTTCAAGAAAATACTAGAGAATTCGACCAGTTGCCCTAGGTAAATCCCTTGCCCCATTGGATAATCCATCAGGAAGGTAAAAGAGAAACCCGTACTAATTGCCATATAGGCATACAAAGGTACGCTCAGGAAAGCAAGACCTAAACTACCGCCTTCACGGGTCGGTGCAGGTGGCTTAATAAGCTGGAATAAACTAATTAAAGTCAGAGTTGCAAACAGAATCATCCACATCCAGTAAATGATTTGCGTTTCACCACTCATCGGTACGCCTGAATTGAGTACTGAACGATATTGACTGATACTTGACGAGGTTAAGAAACCATTCGCCACCACCATTAAGGTCGAATACACCTTGAAGTCAATTTTGGTCGCAAGGCCACGTAAACCAATGTGATGGGTCTTTAAAGTGGCACTAATTGCAGCAAAGACCACCATCAATACCAATAAAATGGCACGGTTTTCAGTACCAAATTTAAAAATACCAAAAAAAGAGGTTTCAATGGTTCGATACATTTTCAAGCTTGGATGGGCTTGAATATGCTGAATCGCCTGATCATGAAATTGAAATTTTTCTTCACAAATTTGTTTGGCTGCTAAAATGGAAGCGCGGACATCTGATTCAGAGGCAGTACCAAAAATATCGGCAAACTCATCAGCAGCATTGGCTTGCATTTGGGCATGTACTTGTGCATCGATATCGGGGTTGCGTTCGCAGTCAGGTGCAGTGGGTTCGGCACGCAAAAATGAATACTGCATACCCGTTGCAGGGTCACCGTATAGGCGTTCACCCATGCGCAACAACTGACCATGTACCATTTCACCTGTACCAATAATAAGTGTCAGTAGCAACAAGATCAAAATAACGAATGTAGAAATCCATTCTGTCCATATATGTCTGAGCAAAGCCAAGCCAGACCTGCGTTGTCCGTTATTGTGCATATATTTTCCTGTTTTTATTCTATGCAGAAACCGAGACACTCGAATTTCTGTCTGTCCTTATTCAACGGAATATCCATCTTCCATTGAGCATTTTTGTATTCAGTTTAAATGTGAATGAACGTCGTTATTTTTAAAATGACAATATAGATTTTCTTTTAAGTAAAAATGGTCAATTGTGAGATTTCTTGTGAGCCCTTTTTGCCATCATTTTGATGTAATTTTAATGCGGATCAATGCAATAGGCCCAAATAATATAAGCCAGTGCAAAAATTACTCCCCAAATCACCCCCAATAAATGTGCCTCAACTAATACAGGACTGCCGATTAATTCTGCTGTACCCAAACTGCCCACTGTATTTTCCCAAATCAGTTTAGATAAAATAAGCAGCAAGACCAATGTGGCAAAGCCACGTTCTTTTTTATAAAGCAAATGCACACATGCCACCGCCACATAAGCACCATGCAACACCCCAGAAAGTCCTGCATAGGCATCAATATCGGCAAGGAAGTAATAGAAACTCAGACTAATCGCTGGCGGTAGTACCAACAAAAGCGCCACAAGGTGCCATACTTTGGCATGCGGAAAAATAAAAGGTAAACAGGCAAAGGCGATCATATTAAGCAAATAATGAATCCAGCCCACATGCACCCAATGCCCTGTCCATAAGCGCCAGAATTCATCCAATAAATGTGTAGACCAATAAATAAAATGCTCTGCAAAAATCTGCAAACATGCCGAAACCGACATACATGTCGCAATAAACACAATTTTTCGACTGAGAAATTGAGATGAATATTGCATAGGCGCTTGCATCCTCCAAATTATTCTTGTTATGTGCTTCGGCAAACGGATTGCCCAATCCTAAAACCTCTGGTCAATATTGAATTGGGCAATCTTGATATTTTTACAATTGAGCTGCCGTATCCTCATTAAATAAATCATCTAATTCAGAAGAATTATCTTGCTCATCCCAGAAACGCTGCTGATCACCCGTACGCACACCTGTATGTTCAGTCCAGTAACGGTCTGAAATTCCTTGTACCATGCTTCCCGCCATGGCATCAATCAATTTAAATTGTGGATTTACAGGTTTTTCGTCACTGCGTGCATTAGAAAAGGCTTTGAGTGCGTCGCGGATTTTGGCATCTTCACCACTGGCTTGGGCAGCAACCGCGTATAAAGCGTGTGATAAACGCACGCCTTTATTTTCACCGATTTGCATCGACTGCTTTAAGGTTTGATACGGATCAGGTTTGCCATCTCCCGCACCTGGAAGCAAAGTCCAAATTACGGCACGTGTAGCCTCTGGTGCGCCCCAGAATTTTTCATTGTTTAAACAGGTCATACCACGTTCAACAATCGCGGCAATATCTTTAGGCACATGCACTGCCCCGCCTGAATTAATATCATTGGTCATGGCTTGCAAGCCACTCAACATCCCCAACATATACACAGTTTGATCAATATCACTGTTCATTTTTGGACAACCTTCGCCCAAAGGTTTCCGATATTTCTTTTCCCAACGATGCTGAAACAATTGATAGCCTGTGTATTGGCGCTGTGCCGCCAAAGCCGCCCAACGTTTTTGCTGAATCCGCGCATCTTGCGCTTCGCCCACTTGCCCTGCTTTTGCTGCACGTAAATAACGCAATTCAGCATCCAAAGCTTTTTCTTCGGCACAAATACCCGCAGCCGAATACATTAGTACCGCAACACGGGTTGGGTCTGCGCCCATATCTTTAGTCGCCATAATGGCAGGGGTTAAGGAATTACCAGAATTACACACCATTTCAGCATCTTCCATCGCTAAAATTGGCGGCACAATATGTTTTTCAGTAAATCCAAGTGCGACATTGGCACCTGTTTTGATCACTTGTGAACAACCTGATAATAATAAACTTGTGATTGCAAATACGGCCACACCCTGGCCTATTTTTTGGACTTGCGACATTTTCCTGTCCTCTATAATTGTGTTTATGTCCATTGCAACAAACATAGCAGAAGCAATATCTGAATAAAAGCGTCTACTTGCTGCTTCAGATGGATAACTTTGCCATGTTTTAAAGTGACTAAAATTGACTGAAATCTGTCATCCGACAAAATTTAGGCAAAAAAAAGTAGCATTGCGACGGTTCAGCACATGCTACTTATTAACTGATGCCCAATTCGGGCTTATCTTAAAAAATCTTTCGACTAAATTTAAATCTGCACATTTCAGGAATCTGATTTGTATTGATCTACACTTGTCTGGAATGAATATAACTGAAAATAGGGATATGTGTAATCTTTTATGCCAATATAAAATGACTGATCAGGACACGAAAAATAGATGATAATTTTATCTTTATGATACTTATAGTTTTTTATTATTATAAAAATATACAGCTGTCTGTAAATTAGAGCATTTTCGCCAATACTTTTAGAGCCTTCCATTCCGCCTTGGAAACCTGATCACACCAAATCACCACAGGTTTAAAGGCTTGCTGAAATTCCATGACGATATAAATTTGATGATCTATCACTTGACGCAGTTGCACACGCTGAATTTCAATTTGGCGAGCTGTGCTTTTAATCTGTTGTGATACTACACGAGGCGCGAGATAGGAAATTGACCATTCACGGTCATCTAATTGATCTAAACCAACAATTCGGTTTGCACGAACAAATTTAAAATATGTCCAGCCCATAATGACAATACATACAACGCTAAGCCATGGCTTTAACACTTGTAGTAAAAGCCAAACGATGAGTAGAGCGATCATCAGCTGAAACACTATTGCGATGACACTAGGTTTCAGCTGAAACTGCTGCTTAGCCATGCACATAATGCTTTAGTTTACGGATAAAATCTTTCAACTCAGGACGTGGTGGCTCAGACACTTCCATAAACCAATCCAATAAATCTGGGTCTTCCTGCTCAACCAAATCGGCAAACATTTGTTTTTCTTCCGCACTGGCAGTCAAATAATGATTTTTCACATACGGGTCAAAATAGACATCAATTTCCTTTAAACCACGACGGGCACGGTAAATCACTTTGCGTTCTTCTAAGCTGATGTCATCACTCATGCGGTTTCCCCATTAAAACTAAACTCAGGCTAGTTTAACCGACCCCTTTTAAAGTTTCGATGACTTTTATGCAGCATTGACCAAAAGCATCATCTTTCATTTGCAATTGAAACTTTTGCACCTTGTTGCCCCCTATAAATTCTTCTAAGGTGAATTCAAAATAACAACATCAGGAAGATAAAACCATGCAATCTGCCGCAATTCGCCCCATTGCCAATATGTTACCGCGCACCTTATTCAGTGCTGAACACGACAGTTTTCGTGATTTGGTACGAAAATTCTATTTGCAGGAAGTCATCCCCCATACTGAAAAATTTGAAGCGCAGCAGCATGTAGACCGTGAGCTATGGCGTAAAGCAGGTACTTTGGGTTTGCTGTGTAGCACCATGCCTGAAGAATATGCAGGTTCAGGGGTAGACCGTTTATACAGCATGATTTTGATTGAAGAACAAGCCTATGCAGGTGACAGTGCTACCGGTTTTTCACTGCATTCAGATATTGTCGCCAATTACATTAATAACTTTGGCACAACTGAACAAAAACAACACTGGTTACCCCGCATGGCCACAGGCGAAGTGATAACCGCGATTGCCATGACCGAATCCGGTACAGGTTCAGACTTACAAGCTGTGCGTACCTCTGCGGTATTGGATGGCGATGAATACGTGATTAATGGTTCTAAAATTTTTATTACCAACGGCTATTTGTGCGACATGGCGATTGTGGTATGTAAAACAGCGAACACAGACAAAGGTTCAGCCAATCTGTCTTTAATATTGGTAGAAGCAGACCGTGCGGGATTTAGCAAAGGCAAACCACTGAATAAAATTGGTATGAAAGGTCAGGACACTTGCGAATTATTTTTTGATAATGTCCGCGTGCCTCGCAGCAATTTATTGGGTGCAGAAGGCATGGGCTTTATCATGCTGATGAAAGAACTGGCTTGGGAACGCTTAATTGTCGCGATTATTTGCCAAGCAGGTGCAGAAGCTGCTTTTGCACATACACTGCAATATACTCAGCAACGTCAAGCCTTTGGCAAAAGTATTCATAGCTTTCAAAATACGCGCTTTAAACTGGCAGAATTACGCACCGAAATTGATTTCTGTCGTGCTTTTTTAGATCAATGTATGCAGTTACAACTTCAAGATCAGCTCAGTGTTGAAGCTGCAGCGGCCGCCAAATATAAAATTTCAGAGATGTACTCCAAAGTGGTGGATGAATGTCTACAACTGCATGGTGGTTATGGCTATATGCTTGAGTATCCAATTGCACGTGCTTACTTAGACAATCGGGCCAATCGTATTTATGCAGGCACCAATGAAATTATGAAAGAGCTGATTTCACGTTCTTTATAAAATTTCCACCTCAACATGTAAATGGCGCAAGCAATTTTAAATTTCTTGTGCCATATTATTTTTGCACCCAACGATTTAAGACACTAATTTAGGTTTACGCTGCTGTGCAGGCACAGCTTGTTTGAATTTTAAAATACCATCTTCAAAACTTGCTTGTTTTAAAGTTTTGCGATCTTCTAAGTAATTGTTGGTCACTCGCCATGGCGCATGTTTGCCTTGCTTTGGCATCACATCAGCAGCACGCGCGATATAGCCCGAACTCAAACTGCCCATCACCGTATCTTCCAATAACTCTGTTTGGTCACCTTGAGGAATTACCTCGTCATAACCTTGTCGATCCATATAATTGAGCAAACGACAAATATAATCCGCAGCCACATCCACTTTAAGTGTCCAAGACGCATTAATATAGCCAATAATCATCGCCATATTCGGCACATCGCTGACCATCACACCTTGATACAGCATGTGTTTGGAGGTATCCAAAGGCTCACCATCAATTGTGGCTTGAATACCGCCTAGAATTTGAATATTCAAACCTGTCGCAGACACAATAATATCGGCATCCAAATGTTTACCTGATTTTAATTGCACACCTGTTTCAGTAAAACTAGCAATTTGATCAGTTTCAATCGAGGCATGTCCTTCGCGTAAAATCTTAAATAAATCACCATCAGGCACAACACATAAACGCTGATCCCACGGATTATAATGTGGTGTGAAATGCTTCATATCCACCTTGCCTTTGAGCTGCATTTGGATAGATTTCAGCAACAAAGTCCGCAGTAATTTCGGCTGCTTTTGTGCTAAAGCATAAATTGCGCGTTGCATGCCAATATTACGTGCGCGCGTGATTTTGTAAGCAACATCTTCAGGCAAAACTTTACGCATTTGCTGATAAACAAAATCCATTGCAGGCACTGAAGCAATATAAGTCGGCGAGCGTTGTAGCATGGTGACATGCGCTGCACCACCTTTTGACATAGCAGGTACTAAGGTAATGGCGGTTGCACCACTACCAATAATTAAGACCTTTTTACCACGATAATCTAAATTCTCAGGCCAATGCTGTGGGTGAATAAATGTACCTTTAAACGCATGTTGATTCGGAAAGTCAGGCTGAAAACCTTGATCGTAATTGTAATAGCCTGTGCAACCTAAAACAAAATTAGCCACCCAAGTTTCAATCTGTTGCACTGCATTTTCTATACGTAACATCCACTTACGTGTTTGAGAGTCATAATTGGCAGATAACACACGATGCTGAAAATGAATTTTTGAGTGTAAGGCTTTTTCTTGAATGACTTCTTCTAGATAGTCTTTGATAGATGCGCCATCGGCAAGTACATTGGTTTTTTTCCAAGGCTTAAAATTATAACCAAAAGTCGACATATCCGAATCTGAACGAATGCCCGGATATTGGAATAAATCCCAAGTGCCACCAAAACTTTGACGACGCTCAATAATTTCAAAAGAACGCTGTGGGCAGTTTTGACTTAAATGTGCTGCTACACCAATGCCCGAAATCCCTGCCCCAATAATTAATATATCAACCTGCTTATCCATGTTTTATTGTCCAGCTTGAATGATGTTTTTTATTAAAGCATAAATTTGACAATACACAATGTCAAGTTTAGCAAAAGTTACTAAAATTTATATCAATTCGGGACAATTTCATCATTTATTGAGATTCAATATATTTTTTTCATAAAAAAAGACCGGTAAAACCGGTCTTTTTCTGAACAACGTGCGTTATTCTTAGCGAAATTATTTAACTTCGCGATCTACAAGCTCAACGTAAGCCATCGGTGCAGCATCACCCGCACGGAAGCCCGCTTTAAGAACACGTAGATAACCGCCGTTACGCTCTTTGTAACGAGGGCCAAGAACGGTAAATAATTTACCAACAGTTGCTGCTGAACGAGTACGAGCAAACGCTAAACGACGGTTTGCTACTGTATCGTTTTTAGCTAAAGTGATTAAAGGCTCAGCAACACGACGTAATTCTTTTGCTTTAGGAACAGTTGTTTTGATTAACTCGTGTTCGAACAAAGAATTAGCCAAGTTTTGGAACATCGCTTTGCGATGGCTGCTTGTACGGCCTAATTTCACACCACTATTACGATGACGCATGGTGATAGTCCTACTTAATTAACGGCTACGATAGGCGAAACGATCGTCCATACGGAGACTAGCCGGTGGCCAGTTCTCTAAACGCATGCCGAGCTGTAAGCCTTTAGAAGCCAGAACATCTTTGATCTCTGTAAGCGATTTTTTACCCAAGTTAGGCGTTTTAAGTAGCTCAACTTCAGTACGCTGTACAAGATCACCAATGTAGTAAATATTTTCTGCTTTCAAACAGTTAGCAGAACGAACAGTAAGCTCTAGATCATCTACTGGACGAAGCAAGATTGGGTCAACTTCTTCACGAGGCTCTTGAGCAACAGGAGCTTGATCTTTCTGAAGATCAACAAAAATTGCAATTTGTTGTTGCAAGATTGTTGCCGCTTTGCGGATTGCTTCTTCTGGATCAACTGTACCATTGGTTTCAAGATCAATGATCAACTTGTCAAGGTCAGTACGTTGTTCTACACGCGCATTTTCTACGATGTAAGACACACGTTTGATTGGGCTATAAGAAGCATCTAACTGCAAACGACCTACAGGGCGAGTTTCGCCTTCTGGGAAACGTGAGTCAGATGTTTCATAACCACGACCTTGAGCAACTTTCAGGCGCATTTTTAAATTGCCTGTAGCACTTAAAGTGCCGATCAAGTGTTCAGGGTTAACCACTTCAACATTATGCGGTAAACGAAGGTCTGCAGCAGTTACATCGCCTGGACCTTGTTTTTCCAATGTCAAATAAGCTTCATTTTGATCGAACAGCTTAATAGACAATCCTTTCAGGTTCAGCAAGAGCTCGACGATGTCCTGCTGCAAGCCTTCCAAAGTACTGTACTCGTGCTCGACACCTTCAATTTCAACTTCTACCACAGCTGCGCCAGGTAAAGAAGAAAGAAGGATGCGACGTAAAGCATTACCAAGAGTATGACCAAAGCCACGCTCTAATGGTTCTAGAATAACTTTTGCCGAGGTCCCGCTTGCCGCTTCGACCTTGATCGCTTGCGGAGTAAGAAACTCATTTGCAGTACGCGTCATTATTGCTACCTCAAGGATTATTTAGAATACAATTCTACAATCAAGCTTTCGTTGATTTCAGCAGGTAAATCAGAACGATCTGGTGCAGCTTTAAACGTACCTTCAAATTTAGAATGGTCAACTTCCATCCATGAAGGGATACCACGTTGAGCAGCCAATTCAATTGCGTTTTTAATACGTAATTGTTGTTTTGCACCTTCGTGAACTGCAATTACATCACCAGCTTTAACTTGAATAGACGCAATGTTAACACGACGACCATTTAAAGTAATGCTACGGTGAGATACAAGCTGACGAGCTTCTGCACGTGTAGAACCAAAACCCATGCGATAAACAACGTTATCAAGACGGCTTTCGAGCAATTTCAACAAGTTCTCACCTGTTGCGCCTTTCACACGAGCAGCTTCTTTATAGTAGTTACTAAATTGACGCTCTAAAACACCGTACATACGACGTACTTTTTGTTTTTCACGTAATTGTAGTGAGTACTCAGATTGCTTACCACCACGAGCCCCGCCATGTTGGCCAGGAGCTTTAGCGTGTTTTTTAGTTTTGACGTCAAATGGTTTAACGCCAGATTTTAGTTGCAGGTCTGTCCCTTCGCGGCGAGAGAGTTTGCATTTTGGACCAATATAACGAGCCATGAATGTTTCTCCTTACACGCGACGTTTTTTAGGTGGACGGCAACCGTTGTGAGGGATTGGAGTCACATCGGTAATGCTGTTAATCTTATAACCCACTGCACCTAATGCACGAACCGCAGACTCACGACCTGGACCAGGACCTTTAACAAGGACGTCCAAGTTTTTCAAACCGTAATCTAAAGCAGCTTTACCAGCAACTTCAGCAGCTACCTGAGCAGCGAACGGAGTTGATTTACGTGATCCACGGAAGCCTTGTCCACCTGAGGTAGCCCAAGCCAGTGCATTACCTTGACGATCGGTAATGGTCACAATGGTGTTATTAAAAGAAGCGTGAATGTGTGCAACACCTTCAGAGACGGTACGAGTGACCTTCTTGCGTGTGCGAGTATCTTTAGCCATCTTTTAGCTTCCAGAAATCTTATTTCTTAATCGGTTTGCGCGGACCTTTACGGGTACGTGCGTTAGTTTTGGTGCGTTGACCACGGACAGGCAAGCTGCGACGATGACGAAGACCGCGGTAGCAGCCTAAATCCATTAAACGTTTAATGTTCATGGAAATTTCGCGACGTAAGTCACCTTCGGTCGGAACCTTAGCAACTTCTGCACGAATCGCATCAAGCTGAGCGTCATCTAATTCACGGATCTTTGTTGTTGGTGCGATACCAGCAGCAGCTAAGATAGTCTTAGCAGTGTGGCGACCAATACCAAAGATATAAGTGAGAGAGATAACAGCGTGCTTGTTATCCGGAATGTTTACACCGGCAATACGAGCCATTCAATTTTCTCCAAAAAGGCAGTTAAGATAATCAACCGCCCCACAAAAATCTTGAGGGGCGGATAATAACCTAATTAGCCTACTGAAATCAACAGGTCTTAATCAAATTAACCTTGACGCTGCTTATGACGAGGTTCTGCGCTGCAAATTACGCGAATAACCCCATTACGACGGATAACTTTGCAGCTACCACAAATTTTCTTTACAGAAGCTTGTACTTTCATGATGAAACCTCTAAGTGCGCTTATCCCTTAGGATGAGCAGTCGTTTTTCTCATTAACGTTTGATTATCGTACTGGTGCGAGGTGAGATGTGCTTGAAGCTGAGCCATAAAGTCCATCACAACCACTACAACGATTAATAATGATGTACCACCTAAGCTAAATGGAATTCCAAATGAGCTTTGTAGAATCATCGGCATTAAGCAGACTACAGTGATGTAAATCGCGCCAATAAAGGTCAAACGACTGAGAATATGATCTAAGTAACGAGCAGTTTGCTCACCTGGGCGAATACCAGGCACATAAGCTCCGCTGCGTTTCAAGTTTTCCGAAACTTCTTTAGGGCTGAAAACCAGCGCAGTGTAGAAGTAACAGAAAAAGATAATTAACGCACCAAAGAGCACCAAATACAACGGTTGTCCAGGCGACAATACCAATGCCAAGTCTTGTAGACTACGCTTGATTAATCCAGCATTAGGGTCCGCACTGCCGACCCATTGACCTAAGCTCGCTGGGAACAAAAGCAATGAACTGGCAAAAATTGCTGGAATCACACCTGCCATATTAATTTTTAATGGCAAATGCGTTTGCTGAGCAGTAAATACACGACGACCTTGTTGTTTTTGAGCATAGTTTACTGGAATACGACGCTGCGCCTTCTCAATAAACACAATTGCTGCAAGTACACCCAAAGACAATAAACCAAAAATTGCCAAACCAATCAGGCTTGACTGGCCACTATCAATAGATGTGAAGGATTGCATAATTAAATTAGGCAAGCCTGCAACAATACCTGCGAAAATGATCATGGAAATACCATTGCCCACTCCGCGTTCGGTAATTTGTTCACCCAACCACATTAAGAACATTGTGCCTGCAACCAAAGAGGTCACAGCTGGAACGTAAAAAGCCACACCTGACGTTAAGGTAATACCTTGACCAATCAGACCTGCACACATCCCAATCGCTTGCACAAGTGCAAGAAACAATGTGCCTTGGCGCGTATATTGATTAATTTTGCGTTTGCCTTGCTCGCCTTCTTTTTTCAAAGCTTCAAGCGAAGGAACCACGGTAGACATCAACTGTACGATAATCGAAGCAGAAATGTATGGCATGATCCCTAAAGCAAGAATCGACATCCGCTCTAATGCACCACCCGAAAACATGTTAAACAAACCAAGGATTGTACCTTGGTTTGCATTAAACAATTGTTCAAGTGCGGCATTATTAATGCCTGGTACTGGAATATGCGCTCCTAGTCGAAATACCAACAACGCACCAATGAGAAACATCATTCGGCGTATAATTTCACGGTATTTCACGTGAAATGGTTGGCCTTTCATCATGTGAACATGACCTGAAGAACTAGGAGACATAGACACTGGGGATTACTCCTCGACTTTACCGCCAGCCGCTTCAACAGCAGCTTTAGCGCCTTTAGTCACAGCAACACCTTGAATAGTGAATGCGCGAGTAATTTCACCAGAAAGTACGATACGAGCACGAGCCATATCTTTACGTACAACGTTCGCTGCTTTTAAAGTTTCAAGGCTAACGATGTCGCCTTCCACTTTAGCAAGCTCAGATAAACGTACTTCAGCAGTTTTCAAAGCGATTTGGCTAGTGAAACCGAATTTAGGTAAACGACGATATAACGCAGTTTGACCACCTTCGAATCCAGGACGTGTACCACCGCTCTTACGTGAGTTTTGACCTTTGATACCACGACCACCAGTCTTACCAACGCCAGAACCGATACCACGGCCTAAACGACGGGCTTCACGCTTAGCACCTTCTGCAGGTGCAAGTTCATTTAAACGCAGAGTCATGGCTTATTCCTCTACACTAACCATATAGTAGACTTGGTTGATCATACCACGGTTAGAAGGCGTATCTTGCACTTCTACAGTATGACCAATACGACGCAGACCTAAACCTTTAAGGCTAAGCTTGTGATTTTTCAAGCGGTGCGATGCAGATTTAGTCTGGGTAACTTTAATCGTTTTCATGATTGATTACCCTTGAATTTGTTCTACTGAAAGACCACGTTTCGCAGCAACCTTTTCAGGAGTTGTCATGTCACGCAAACCGTTGAAAGTTGCGTTCACTACGTTTGCAGCGTTAGTAGAACCACGGCATTTAGTCAATACGTTACGTACACCTGCAGCTTCTAAAACTGCACGCATAGAACCACCCGCAATTACACCAGTACCTTCAGATGCTGGCTGCATGTAAACACGGCTTGCACCATGACGCGCATGAATCGGGTGTTGTAAAGTACCATCTGCCAATTCGATAGTGATCATGTTACGACGTGCAGCTTCAAGTGCTTTAGAAATAGCAGCTGGAACTTCACGTGCTTTACCACGACCAAAACCTACGCGACCATTACCATCACCCACAACAGTTAATGCTGTGAAAGAGAAGATACGACCACCTTTAACAACTTTGGCTACGCGATCAACGGCAACCAGCTTTTCAACAAGACCTTCGTTTTGTTCAACTTTAGCCATGATTAGAACTCCAAGCCGTTTTCACGAGCAGCATCAGCCAAGGCTTTGATACGACCATGATATTTAAAACCAGAACGGTCAAACGCAACTTTAGTTACGCCAGCTGCTTTCGCGCGTTCTGCGATTAAAGCACCTACTTTTTGAGCTGCTTCAACGTTACCAGTTGTACCAGCACGTAAAGTAGCATCTAAAGTTGAAGCTTGCGCTAAAACTTTGCCACCATCTGCTGAAATAACTTGAGCATAGATGTGACGCGGCGTGCGGTTTACACACAAACGAGTCGCACCCAATGCACGGATGTGCAAGCGTGTGCTTTTCGCACGACGCAAACGGGATTGTTTCTTTTCGTTCATAAGAACCTCGCGCCTTATTTCTTCTTAGCTTCTTTACGAAGAACAACTTCATCCGAATAACGAACACCTTTACCTTTATATGGCTCTGGTGGACGGTATCCACGGATATCCGCAGCAACTTGACCTAAAGCTGCTTTGTCAGCAGATTTAAGGATAATTTCAGTTGCAGTTGGAGTTTCTGCAGTTACACCTTCAGGAAGGGTGTAATCGATTGGGTGTGAAAAACCAAGGTTAAGGTTAACAACGTTACCTTTTACCGCAGCTTTATAACCAACACCAATCAATTGTAACTTACGTTCGAAGCCTTCGCTCACACCTTTTACAAGATTGTTAAGCACAGCGCGAGCAGTACCAGCTTGCATCCAAGCGTCTTTCGACTCAGCTTTAGGAGCAATAGCTAAAATACCGTCTTCCTGTTTTAGCTCGACCAGCGCATGCAGGTTGAAAGACAATGTACCTTTGCTGCCTTTCACTTCGACCTGCCGGCCGTTCTGAGTAACTGTAACACCGTTAGGTACAGTTACTGGGGCTTTAGCCACACGAGACATGAGGAATCACCTATTATTAAGAAACAAAAGCAATAACTTCACCACCGATACCTGCAGCACGTGCAGCGCGATCAGTCATGATGCCTTTGCTTGTAGAAACGATTGCAATACCTAAACCTTGCTTAACGCTTGGAAGTGCATCTTTACCGCGATACTGACGTAGACCTGGACGGCTTACGCGTTTCACAGTTTCGATAACTGGTTTGCCTTCATAGTATTTTAAAGTAATCGTTAATGTAGGTTTGCCTTCGTTGTCAGCCACTTCTACATTTGCGATATAACCTTCTTGTTGAAGTACGTTTGCAATAGCAACCTTCAACTTAGAATTAGGCATAGAAACAGTTTGTTTCTTTGCCATTTGAGCGTTACGAACACGCGTTAGCATGTCGGCAACGGTATCTTGCATACTCATTTATAGTGCTCCTTACCAGCTTGCCTTAACAACGCCCGGTACATCACCTTGCATTACTGTGTCACGTAATTTGTTACGGCTTAAACCGAACTTACGGAAGTAACCATGAGGACGACCAGTTAAACCACAACGGTTACGAAGACGTACTGGAGACGCATTACGTGGTAATGCTTGTAATTTCATCATCGCTTCGAAACGCTCTTCGTCGCTTGCATTTACGTTTGCAATCGTTGCTTTTAATTCAGCACGTTTTGCAGCGTATTTAGCAACAGTAGCTTCGCGTTTCAATTCGCGATTAATCATACCTTTCTTAGCCATATCGACCTCTTATTTGAACGGGAAGCCGAATGCACGCATAAGCGCACGGCCTTCGTCATCGGTGCGAGCAGTCGTAGTAATGGTGATGTCCATACCACGAATTTGATCAATCTTATCGAAATCGATTTCAGGGAACATGATTTGTTCCTTGAGACCCATAGAGTAGTTACCACGACCATCAAATGATTTCGAAGAGAAACCACGGAAGTCACGGATACGAGGGATCGCGATAGAGATCAAACGGTCTAAGAATTCGTACATACGTTCGCCGCGTAAAGTAACTTTACAACCAATCGGCCAACCATCACGGATTTTAAAACCAGCGATTGATTTACGAGCTAATGTTAAAACTGGTTTTTGACCAGCAATAGCTTGCATATCAGAAAGAGCGCCATCTAACAATTTCTTGTCAGCAGCTGCAGCACCAACACCCATGTTGATGGTAATTTTAGTGATGCGAGGGATCTCCATCACATTCTTAACGCCCAATTGTTCTTGTAATTGAGCCTTAAGTTCGTCGTTGTAACGTGTTTTAAGTCTGGCCATTGCCTATTTCAACCTATTACTTCGCCACCGCCACTGATTCACCATTCGATTTATAAACGCGAGTTTTCACGCCATCAATCGTTTGGTAACCAACACGGTCAGCCTTTTGGGTTGTAGCATTAAAAATTGCCACGTTTGAGATATGAAGCGAAGCTTCCTGCGTTACGATACCGCCTTCAGCGCCCGTAGCACGGTTTGGCTTCTGGTGCTTCTTAACCAAGTTAAGACCTTCGACCTTAACACGGTCATTAGAAACTGACAGAACAGTACCCTGTTTGCCTTTTTCTTTACCTGCGATCACAATTACTTGATCGCCTTTTTTAATCTTAGCCATGATTGCCTCTTATAGAACTTCAGGAGCCAATGAAATGATTTTCATGAACTGTTCAGTACGAAGTTCACGAGTCACTGGTCCGAAAATACGAGTTGCAATCGGTGCTTTGTTGTTATTCAAAATAACAGCAGCGTTATCATCAAAACGGATCACAGAACCGTCTGGACGACGAATACCGAACTTTGTACGTACAACAACAGCATTCATCACGTCACCTTTTTTAACACGTGCGCGTGGAATAGCTTCTTTTACAGTAACTTTAATAATGTCGCCAACAGAAGCATAACGACGATGTGAACCACCTAGTACTTTAATACATTGTACGCGGCGAGCACCACTGTTGTCAGCTACGTCAAGCATCGTTTCGGTTTGAATCATTGCCCTACTCCAAAACCGAGCATCACCGGTCACAATTTCGAAAGGCTCAAAGAGTACTCGAAATTGACCGATGATGCAACAAGAACGTTAATTACTCAGCAGCAGCTTCAACAACTTCAACTAAAGTCCATGACTTAGTTTTAGACATTGGGCGGCTTTCTTTGATGGTTACAACATCACCAATCTTGGCGGTATTGTTCTCATCATGAGCGTGTAATTTGGTTGAACGGCGAATCAATTTGCCATACAACGGGTGTTGAACTTGGCGTTCAATAAGGACAACAATAGATTTTTCCATTTTGTCGCTTACAACTTTGCCAGTTAACGTGCGGACTGTATTTTGACTCATTGCCCGTTCCCCTGTTTTTCGGTAAGGAGGGTCTTGATGCGTGCAATAGTTTTACGAGTAAGCGCAACTTCATGCGATTTACCCAATTGACCAGTTGCTTTCGCCATACGAAGACGGAATTGGTTAAGCTGTTGCTCATCAAGCAAAGCTGTCAACTCTTCTACCGACTTTTCACGTAGATCTTTAGTTTTCATTACATTACCGTCCGAGTCACGATAGTGGTTTTAAACGGAAGTTTAGCAGCAGCAAGCGTAAATGCTTCACGCGCCAATTCTTCGTTCACACCATCAATTTCGTACAAGACTTTACCTGGTTTGATTTGACAAACCCAATATTCCACAGAACCTTTACCTTTACCCATACGCACTTCAAGAGGCTTAGAAGTAATTGGTTTGTCTGGGAATACACGGATAAAGATCTTACCACCACGCTTAATACGACGGCTGATTGTACGACGTGCCGCTTCAATTTGACGCGCAGTCATTTGACCACGTTCAACTGATTTAAGAGCGATAGTACCGAAAGATACTGAGCTACCACGGTGCGCTAAGCCAGTGTTACGGCCTTTTTGCACCTTACGGAATTTAGTACGTTTAGGTTGCAACATGGATTATTCTCCTTTTTCAGCAGAACGATCATTGCGACGACCACGACGCTCTTGACCTTCACCACGACCGCGACCGCGTTTAGCTGGACGTTCTTCAGCAGGTGCTGGGTTCATGACTTGCTTCATGCCACCCAAGATTTCACCACGGAATACCCAAACTTTAACACCAATCGTACCGTAAGTAGTTTCAGCACGCATAGTTGCATAGTCGATGTCCGCACGAAGTGTATGCAAAGGTACACGACCTTCACGATACCATTCAGTACGTGCAATCTCTGCACCACCTAAACGACCAGAAACTTCAACTTTGATACCTTTAGCACCAGCACGCATAGAGTTCTGTACCGCACGCTTCATAGCACGACGGAACATTACACGCTTTTCTAATTGAGAAGCGATTGCTTCAGCAACTAAACGTGCATCTAAGTCTGGACGGTCAATTTCGTTGATGCTTACTTGCGCAGGAACACCCATAATAGATGTTAATTCGCGTTGTAATTTCTCAATGTCTTCGCCTTTTTTACCGATTACGATACCAGGACGCGCAGTGCTAATTGTTACTTTAGCAGCACCCGTTGGACGTTCGATAAGAATATTGCTTACCATTGCGTTCTTAAGTTTTTTAGTTAAAAACTCACGAACTTGAAGGTCTTTAAGCAAGTATTCAGCGTATTGTTTCGGATTCGCATACCAGTTAGCGTTATGACGTTTCACAACACCTAGGCGGATACCGATTGGATGAACCTTCTGACCCATATCAAACCCCTACCTTAACGGTGATGTGACAAGTACGCTTAGTAATACGATCTGCACGGCCTTTAGCACGTGGCATAATACGTTTAAGGCTCATGCCTTCATCAACGTAAATCGTAGATACTTTAAGGTCGTCTACATCTAAACTGTTATTGTGTTCAGCATTTGCAATTGCAGATTCCAATGCTTTCTTAACTAAAACAGCAGCTTTTTTGTTGCTGAAGTTTAAAATGTTAAGTGCATGCGCAACAGATTTGCCGCGGATAAGATCTGCAACCAAACGTGCTTTTTGTGCCGAGATAGCGGCACCGCGTAATTTAGCAGTTACTTCCATCATAGCACCTATTAACGTTTAGACTTCTTGTCAACACCGTGACCACGATAGGTACGAGTTGGCGCGAATTCACCGAGTTTATGACCAACCATGTGTTCAGAGATAATCACTGGAACATGGTTACGACCATTGTGAACAGAAATTGTTAAACCAACAAAATCTGGGAGGATCATCGAACGACGCGACCAAGTTTTGATCGGCTTACGGTTATTAGCCGCGATTGCCGCTTCAACCTTAGCGAACAAGTGCGCATCGACGAATGGGCCTTTTTTCAGAGAACGAGGCATTGTCAGATTCCTTTACTTGTTACTTAACGCGACGGTCGCGAATAATCATCTTAGTCGTACGCTTGTTGGTACGTGTCTTGTACCCTTTAGCTTTTTGACCCCATGGGCTTACAGGTTGGATACCTTTAGTACGCCCTTCACCACCACCGTGCGGGTGATCAACCGGGTTCATTGCCATACCACGAACGGTAGGACGAACACCACGCCAGCGCGAAGCACCTGCTTTACCAAGTGAACGAAGGTTGCTTTCTGAGTTAGATACTTCACCTAACACAGCGCGACATTCAACGTGCACTTTACGCATTTCGCCTGAACGTAGACGAACGATAGCGTATGAACCGTCACGACCCAACAATTGAACTGAAGTACCAGCAGAACGCGCTAATTGAGCACCTTTACCGATTTTAAGTTCGATGTTGTGAAGAGTAGCACCGATTGGCATGTTACGAAGTGGCAAGCAGTTACCTGGGCGGATTGGAGCATCGTTACCAGATTGAACTTGATCACCAGCACGTAAACCTTTAGGCGCAATAATATAACGACGTTCACCGTCAGCATACTTCAACAATGCGATGTGTGCAGTACGGTTTGGATCGTATTCAATACGCTCTACAACAGCAGGAATGCCATCTTTGTTACGTTTGAAGTCTACGATACGGTAGTGTTGCTTATGACCACCACCAACGTGACGTGTAGTAATGTGACCGTTGTTGTTACGACCACCAGTACGTTTTTTAGCTTCTACCAACGGCGCATAAGGCGCACCTTTGTGAAGATGGTCGTGAACGACTTTCTCTACAAAGCGACGTCCTGGAGACGTTGGCTTACATTTTTGAATCGGCATAAATTTCGTCCTTATTCCGCTGCGCTTTCAGCGGTATCGCCCAAGTCAGCCATTTCAACATCTTGGCCAGCTTTCAGGGTGACGTATGCTTTTTTAACATCAGAACGGCGTCCCAATGTACGACCAAAGCGCTTAGTCTTACCTTTAGTGATAGTCGTGTTAACTTTAACAACTTCCACACCAAATAATTGCTCAACTGCTTTTTTGATTTCAAGTTTGTTTGCATTTAATGCAACTTTGAATACTTGAACACCAGCAGTTTCGCCTAAAACTTGTGCTTTTTCTGAAAATACAGGTCCTTGTAGGACTTGATATAAACGTTCGTTGTTCATCCGAGTTCTACCTCAATTTTCTTAGCAGCAGCAACAGACATTACAACTTTGTCGAACGCGATCAAGCTAACAGGATCGATTGCAGTAGCATCAACCACATCAACGTGTGGAAGGTTACGCGCTGCAAGATATAGATTCTCATCTACAGCTTCAGTTACGATCAATGCGCGAGTTGCATTCAAGTCGTTAAGTTTTGCAAGCAACTCTTTAGTTTTAGGAGCTTCAACAGCAAACTCTTCAACCAATACAAGACGATCTTGGCGAACAAGTTCAGCTAAGATACATTGCATTGCACCGCGGTACATTTTGCGGTTAACTTTTTGAGACCAATCTTGTGGACGAGCAGCAAAAGTTTTACCACCACCAACCCAGATTGGGCTACGAATAGAACCAGCACGAGCGCGGCCAGTACCTTTTTGACGGAATGGTTTTTTACCACCGCCAGCAACGTCTGCACGTGATTTCTGAGCTTTAGAGCCTTGACGACCACCAGCTAAGTAAGCCGTAACAACTTGGTGTACAAGTGCTTCATTGAATTCACGACCGAACGCAACTTCAGATAACTCAACAGCAGAGCCGGAAACAGTATTTAAATTCACGTTATTTCCCCTCAAGCCTTGATCGTAGGACGTACAGTTACGTCACCACCAGTCGCACCAGGAATCGCACCTTTAACAACAAGAACTGAACGCTCTGTGTCGATAGATACAATTTCAAGACCCTGTACAGTTACGCGTTCAGCACCTAAATGGCCAGCCATTTTTTTGCCTTTGAATACGCGACCAGGAGTCTGGTTTTGACCTGTAGAACCTAGAACACGGTGAGAAACAGAGTTACCGTGAGTAGCGTCTTGAGTACGGAAGTTCCAACGCTTAACACCACCCTGGAAACCCTTACCTTTAGACTGACCAGTTACGTCAACGATCTGACCTACTGTGAACAAATCTACACCGATAGTTCCGCCAACTTCACGACCTTCAAGGTCAGCTTCTGTAGCACGGAATTCTTGAACTAAACGACCAGCAGCAACACCCGCTTTAGCGAAGTGACCTTTCTGAGCGTTAGTTACGCGAGATTCGCGACGTTCACCAGTAGTAACCTGAATTGCTTGATAACCATCTGTTTCAAGCGTTTTGATTTGAGTGATGCGGTTAGGATCAACCTCAATCACTGTAACAGGTACAGAAACACCAGCATCTGTAAAGATACGGGTCATACCGCACTTGCGACCGACTAAACCAATAGCCATGTGCATAAACCTCTAAAAAAGCGGCCTAATTAACTTAGAGTGTTAATTAACCGAAAGCCTTAACCCAATGCAATCTGAACATCAACACCAGCTGCTAGATCTAATTTCATCAACGCATCAACAGTTTTATCTGTAGGTTGAACGATGTCGATCAAACGCTTGTAAGTACGGATTTCATACTGGTCGCGCGCATCTTTGTTTACGTGTGGTGATGTTAAAACGTTGAAGCGTTCGATGCGAGTTGGCATCGGGATTGGACCACAAACTTGTGCGCCAGTACGCTTAGCGGTTTCTACGATTTCTTGAGCAGATTGATCGATCAGACGATGATCAAAAGACTTCAAACGGATACGAATTCTCTGGTTAGACATACCAGTTAACTCCAAGCCAAATATATAAAGAATCACCCTTGACGCATCTCACCCCACTAATTTAAGGCAAGTGTCAAAGGCAGTGAATTATCACTAAGGTCATGATCGATGCCACGACTGTCACGATGTTAACTACTTTCTTCGCAGTTAACCCCCTTGCATAAAGGGTCGCCCATTATAACGATTGTTTAATGCATAAGCAAATCTCTTTTTGGCTTTATTGCTTTATTTTTCACGCTCTGCCGATTTCTCTTTTTAAAATATACGATTAGCACTTTATATATGAGTTAGGCAGCATTCCTATCCAATTATTGAGTGTAAATGTAGGTAATCTGCTTTTTGACCATTTCCTCTACCTTGACAGCGCAAATCATCCTCACCATGACTAACTTTCATTTTTTGTGTTCACTCCACAATCCATGACTTTATTCCCTAAGTTTGCTTTGTGCTAAAACATAATCTATTGCACGATTCATTAATTGGTTGCCTGCCTGAAATTGTGCTGCAGACATCTGTTTTAATTCATGCGCGGGTTGTACATACATGCCTGAAAATGCAGGTTTCATTTCAGCATTGTCCAAAAACAACTGCAAAGCCCGTGGGGTAATTTCTGGATGGAACTGAAATCCTAGTACGTTTTTCCCAATTTGATACAGTTGATTGGTGCAAGCGGCATTACTGGCAAGTCTTACCGCGCCCTTAGGTAATTCAAAAGTTTCGCCATGCCACTGCATCACTGAGATTTGATCAGGCATTTGGAAACAGCTTTCTGGTATATTTTCGACTTTATAGACAGGATGCCAACCGCGCTCCTGTTCAGGATTAGGACTCACTGCTGCACCCAACGCATTGGCAATCATCTGCCCACCTAAACACAAACCGATTGCAGGTTTACCCATCGCCAAATAACGCCTAATCCAGCGTTTTTCTGTTTTTAACCATGGATAATGTACTTCATCATTTACACTCATGGCACCGCCCATCACAATTAACAGGTCAATATCTTCAACTTTGGGTAAGGCTTCAATTTCAATATTTTGCTCAGGCGGTAAAGCAAAAAATTCGGTTGCAGTGATATGCGCCCCCATCTGCTTTAAATAGTCATAGCAACTTCCAAAACCTTCACCTGCACTATGCTGAAAATAATGCACGCTTAGTGGTGCTTTCATCTGGATCATCCTTTGTATTTTCTATACTTCAGCTTCTGCAAAAATAGCGCCAAGTTCAAGGCATGTCTTGTAGTGCAGCTTTTTATAGCCTAAAGCCAGTATTTCTCTTAAGCTAAACTCAATATTTGCTTATTTTCTGAGTGAACCTGTGAAGAAAAATGCTCAAACTGCTTTAATTCATGCACCAAGACGTGCCCCACAATATATTCAAACGGTACAGCCTCCCCTATTTCGTGCATCGACCATTATCTTTGAAAACACAGATGCACTGTTTAATCGACACTGGACTGATGCTTATGATTATAGCTATGGCACACATGGCACACCGACTACATTCACACTCGCTGATCAGATTGCGCAATTAGAAGGTGGTGAATACTGCTTACTCGCACCAAGCGGACTATCAGCAATTAATTTGGTGAATTCCTGCTTGTTAAGCCAGGGTGATGAGGTCTGGGTTCCGGACAATATTTATGGTCCGAATATGGAGCATCTGCGTAATCTGCAGCAGCGTTATGGCATTGCCGTCAAGGTCTATAACCCGTTGGAGGTAGAAAGCTTTAGCCCAAGCGATAAAGCCAAACTGTTATGGCTCGAAGCGGCTGGTTCGGTGACACTGGAGTTTCCGGACTTAATTGGTCTGGTAAAAAAAGCCCAAGCCCATAACATTCTGACTGCACTGGACAATACCTGGGGTGCAGGTCTTGCCTTTAATGCTTTTGATTTTGGCAATGAACATTTAAGTGTCGATATGACCGTGCATGCCCTGACCAAATACCCAAGTGGTGGTGGTGACATTTTAATGGGGTCTGTCGTGACCCGTGATCAACACTTACATCATCAACTGTTTCGTATGCATGCCATTCAAGGTATTTGCGTATCGGGGGATGATGTCGCGCAAGTACAACGCAGTTTGGCTTCGATGCAACTACGTTATGAGCACCAAGCAAAAAGCACAATTGAATTACTCAACTGGCTGAAACTACAACCACAATTTGCTCAGGTGTTGCACCCTGCCGATGCCACATCTGCGGGGCATGCGTATTGGAAAGAAATTTGCCGCGATGGACACAGCGCAGGTTTGGTCAGTGTGATTTTTGACAATAACTACAAGTTGCAAGATATTCGCAATTTCTGTGACAGCTTAAAACTGTTTAAGCTTGGCTTTAGCTGGGGTGGTCCTGTCAGTCTGGTCATGCTATATAACTTAAAAGAAATGCGTGTGCTTGAACATTCACATTTGAAGGAGGGTTTTCTGGTTCGTTTCTGTATTGGTCTGGAACATCCGGAAGATCTGATTCAGGATATTCAACAAGCTTTAAAAGTCTTAGCTTAAATATCGACATAAAAAATTGGGCAATTTGCCCAATTTTTTACATTATTGTTTCGCTTTACTTAAAGTAATCATAGCTTACTGAAACAGTCTCACCTGCTTTTGGTAAAGCTGTTCCATAGAACACTAAACTTACGCCAGAATTACTATAAACTAGATCAAAGCCTTGTCGATGTGTTGTATCACGCGCAACATTTTGACCATTTACTGCCACTTTAACAGTTGAAGGTACTGGTACCTGTTTTAAACTAAACTGACTTGCAAGACCGGTTGCTACACGAATAATGTCATCAAATACTACATTCCAGCTTGTGGCATCCGCACAAATTGAAGCAGAAGCCCCACCAGTCAACCGTGCAATCTCTTTAAAATGACCACCGCCCTCTGCTGATCCACCTTGACCATTACATTCGAATCCTGGTGTACTCCAAGAAATTGTAGGATCTGCAAAAGTTGGACGAATATGATCAGATGTACCTACAATCGAAAAGTAGGTAGTGTTTGTAGACAAGAAATAATTTTTATAATCATTAAAATCTCGTCGTGTATAGTTACTATATACTGGACTGGACTGCCAATATGTTTCATTTTCAGGCTCATCTGAAACAAACACCACTAAATTCTTCACGTTTGGACGGTCAAAACCAGTCAAATCTGCTTCACGAACGCAGTAAAAACCTGTTTCAGTAGCTGAACCATAAGTTCCAGGTTGAGCCAAGGTTGCCCACTCTTGCTCTGCATCAGGTGTATTTCTATCAATAAAATTAGTCGTTTTATCTTTTAAAGTTCTAAGCGACTTACATGCGTACGCATCCTGCGTATTCACTGCTAAACGATAATCTACACCTGCTTGATTCAATGATTTAAAGAACTGTGCAGCACCATTAGCCAAGTTACGCTGTTCTTCAGACATTGAACCTGAAGAATCAATATTCCATAAAATGTCAACCGCATTTGCAGATTGTGTTGTTTGAGTAAAAGTTTCTTTTACTGTAGCCACTTCAATAACCGCATTGCTACTTAAAGCACTAGCAATATTCAAATCACCATATACTTGGTTAACTTGATCACTATTACTCGCTACGTAAGTATTTCCCCAAATATAACCTAATTGGTTTGCAAGCCAAAAAGATAGATTGAGACGTAATTTTTTATCACTTGCTTGTACGGCTACAGGAGTAGTAACAGATGAATTTGAATTTAATACAGATAACAACAGATCACGAACTTTAGTCAGTTCATTGGCATTAGAAAAATCAATATCCAAGATTACATTAACCACTTCACCTTGAGCATTCGTAGATACACGATTAGTTAAAATATTGACTTTTGCATTTTGCTGGATAAGAGCATCAGTAAATGCAGCTAAATAGAATTTACTAAATTCATCTAAATTTTGATTTAATACAACGGATCTCACTTTCGCTTGATTCTGTGCCGATGAAGCAGTTAAATCAACCTGTGAAGCAAATCCAGCTGCTTTTGTCACATTATCATCTAACAATAAAACAGTCCGACCTGATGTTAATGCTGTCTCTGTAAAATATTTAGGATTCACTGCACCAAAAACTGCAATATTTGCCTTTTCACTTACTACAGTTGCAACATCTTGAATAGTAGTAAGCGTTTCGTCTGGCTGTTCTGGTGGAACTGGATCAGTAGGCTTTGTAGATATTGAGCTATCTGAATCACCACCACATGCCGTTAAAAATACAGATGTTCCCACTAACATTGCTAATAATTGTTTGTTAAGTTTCATTTATACCCTCTAACCGTTTTCAAACTATTTAATAAAAGCTATTAAATTAAAATTTTATTTTTCATAATGTTATTAAAAATAAAATGAATGGTGAATATTACAAAAAAAATGGATACAATTTCAACAATAAAGTAAAAATACCTTAACATGTAACACAATAAACCAAAAAAGAGGCTTAAATCACGAATCCGTGCATAAGGGAAATTTAAGTATTCCAAAAGACAAAAATTTATATAGAGGTTTTCAAGTCAATGAATACACCAATCGTTATTGCTAAAAAAACCGCCGATACCACACAGGATATCGTGCTGCATTCTCAGCTTGCCAACCGTCATGGCCTGATTGCTGGGGCAACAGGTACCGGCAAGACCGTAACATTAAAGGTACTGGCAGAAAGCTTTTCACGAATTGGTGTACCCGTATTTTTAGCCGATGCCAAAGGCGATGTTTCCAGTCTAGCCAAAGCAGGCAGCAGCAGCCCAAAGTTTGATGCACGTATTCAGAGCTTAGGTATCGAAAGCATTCCGTTTGCAGCATCTCCTGTGGTGTTTTGGGATTTATTTGCCGAACAAGGTCATCCGATTCGTACCACCATTTCTGAAATTGGCCCGTTATTATTGGCGCAAATGCTGAACCTGAATGACACCCAAGAGGGCGTGTTGTCTGCGGTATTCCGTATTGCCGATGATCAAGGTTTATTACTGATTGATTTTAAAGATTTAAAAGCCATGCTGACCTATGTCAGCGAACACGCCAGTGAATTTAAAGCTGAGTATGGCAATCTTTCTCCAGCCAGTTTGGGTGCGATTCAGCGCAATTTACTGGCTTTAGCTGATCAGGGCGGTGATAAATTCTTTGGTGAGCCGAGTTTGGATATTTTGGATTTTATTCAAACTGACAGTCAGGGACGCGGCAATATTAATGTTTTGGCTGCAGACAAACTCATGAACACGCCAAAACTTTACGCTACCTTTTTATTATGGATGTTATCGGAACTGTTTGAACAATTGCCTGAAGTGGGCGATATGGACAAGCCAAAACTGGTGTTCTTTTTTGATGAAGCACACTTGTTATTTAACAATGCCAGCAGCGCGCTACAAGAAAAAATTGAACAAGTGGTACGCTTAATTCGCTCTAAAGGCGTGGGGATTTATTTTGTGACCCAAAACCCACTGGACTTGCCTGAAAGTGTATTGGGACAATTGGGTAACCGTGTTCAGCATGCCCTACGTGCTTTTACACCCAAAGACCAAAAAGCGGTAAAAACTGCCGCAGATACATTCCGTGCCAACCCAGACTTTAAAGTTGAACAAGCCATTACCGAACTTGCGGTAGGTGAAGCCTTAATTAGTTGCTTAGATGAACAAGGCACACCGCAAATTGTAGAACGTGCTTGGGTAATGCCGCCCTACTCATCGTTTAGCCCAATTAGCACAGAAGAACGACAAGCCTGTATCAGCCAAAGTGTTATTGCAGGCGTGTATGAACAGCAGCTAGATCGTGAAAGTGCTTATGAAATGCTGCAACAAAAAGTTGAACAACGTCAGCAACAAACGGCAGCAGCAGAACAAGCTAAAATTGAAGCCAAAGAAGCTGAAGCTCGCGCCAAGCAAGAGGCTAAAGAGGCCGAGGCACTGGCCAAACAACAAGCGCGCGAGCAAGAACGTCTAGCCCGCGAACAGCAAAAAGAAGCAGAACGCGCTGCCAAACAGCGTGAAAAACTGACTCAGGATATTGTGGGTACCTTTGCCAAAAGCGCAGCACGCAGCTTAGGCGGTTCTACAGGGCAGAAAATTGTACGAGGTTTGTTAGGGTCATTATTTGGTAAGAAATAGCATGTTATAAACGATGAGGTTTGTATAGATTTCATTCATGGATGCACCATCCAAAACCTAAATGAACACTTACAAACCTCTCGCTGTCACATCTACAAACCCCATAAAAACTTTAAAAATAATGGGATATTTTTATAATCCATATTTTTTTTAAGGTTTCACAAAAAAATGTTTGCAATCCTTATTTATAAGATGTATTTTGAATACATCTTATAAATAACAGCCATGAGAGATCGAACATGACTCCACAGCAAATTGACCTTGTAAAAGCAACTGTTCCTGTACTCCGTGAAAATGGTGTCGCACTGACTGGTTATTTCTATAACCGCATGTTGGGGAATAATCCTGATCTAAAAGAAACCTTTAACATGGGTCACCAACGTAGTGGTGCGCAGGCTCAAGCGCTTGCAGGTGCTGTATTGGCTTATGCTGAAAACATTGAAGATCCTTCTGTGCTTGCGCCTGTGATTGAATTGATTGCCCACAAACACGTGAGCTTAAACATTCAAGCACCTGACTATAATATTGTGGGCGAAAACCTACTTCACTCTATTAGCGAAGTATTAAATATTTCAATGGAAGATCCTCTAATTGATGCATGGGCAGCTGCTTATGGTCAGTTAGCAGAAGTGTTTATTAATGCTGAACGTGCAATCTACGAACAACACGAACAAACTAAAGGCAGCTGGTTAGGCTGGCGTAATTTCAAAATTGCCAAGAAAGTTGTAGAAAGTGACGAAATCACTTCAATCTACTTCGAGCCAGTAGATGGTGGCGATTTACCAAAATACGAAGCAGGTCAATATATTTCAGTACGCGTATTTGTACCTGAACTTGGCTTGAAGCAACCACGTCAATACACGCTATCGACTAGCCCACAACAAGATTACTTACGTATTTCTGTAAAACGTGAGCCAGGCAATGGTGCAGATAAAGTTGCAGGTTGGGTATCGAACGTATTGCACCAATTACCAGAAGGTTCTGAAGTTGAAGTATCTGCACCAACAGGTAACTTCTTCCTCATCGACAGCAACAAACGCAATGTCTTCATTAGTGGCGGCGTTGGCTTAACACCAATGATTGCAATGTTGAATCAATTGGTGACTTTAGATGTGCCACAACCTGTGACATTTATTCACGCATGTCGTAGCAAACAAGTACATGCCATGAAACAGCATCTCCAAGACTTAACTGCAAAATGTCCACGTATTCATACGTTGACTGCGTATGAGTTCCCGAACGAAGGTGATGTACTGGGTCAAGATTACGATGTTGCAGGTCGTTTAGACCTCAGCACTGTAGATGCAGCGCTGTTACCAGCCGATGCAGATTACTACTTATGTGGTCCAATGCCATTCATGGCAGAACAGCGTAAAGCTTTACTTGCGCGTGGCATCAAAGATGAGCAAATCCATAGCGAAGCGTTTGGTACAGGTGGTGTTCGCCACTAATCTAAAGCGTTAAAAGCTAATAGGTAAGGCTAGTCTAGTTATGCTAGACTAGCCTTAATTTATTTGTATTTAAAAAAAACATCTGTGCGATCATGCAATTAAATAAATTCACCGACTATGCGCTGCGTATTTTAATGTATATCTCGCGTCCTCGAGATGTACCCTATACCATTGCGGAAATTGCACAGGATTTGCATGTTTCCCAGAACCATCTGGTAAAAATCGTTCACTTTATGGGTAAGCAAGGATGGCTAATTACCACTCGTGGTAAAGGTGGCGGGATTCGCTTGCATCCTGAAGCATTGCCTTTGCGTTTAGGTCATGTGGTGAGAATCCTGCAAGGTGAAAATCAAATTGTAGAGTGTAATACCCCGCCCTGCGTGCTGCGTGCGCAATGTGGACTAAAAGGCATTCTCAATCAGGCAATGGAACAGTTTTATCAAAGCTTAGATCAATACAGCTTGGGTGAAGTGCTACAGCCTGTACCCAATTTACAGTTCAGTACACAATCTCCAATCCCGCTGATTCATCTTTAAAGTAACTTAAACGGTCAAAGCAATATCATCCTAGATGTTGCTTTTTTCGGGCATTCAGGGCGCAAAGGTCGCTTGCCTGTATGACTTGCTTTATAATGCCTGTTTGTAGACCATGAATTGAAGTTAAGTTATGCACCATAGCAGAGGAAAATCGAAAAACAGTAAGGCAGCAGCACAGCCACGGCAGAAAATTAGCTACGAGAAAAAAGTAGACCCTGCCATTACTGAATACTCTGTTCGCGCCTTAAACTGGCTGCGTAAAGCCGAGTTTTTAATGAGTGCGCCTAAACTGAATTTATGTGTAGAAGATACTGGCTACGAAGTGGCTTTTGCAGGACGCTCCAACGCAGGTAAGTCCAGTGCAATTAATGCTTTAACCAATCAAAAACAATTGGCACGTGCTTCTAAAAAACCGGGTCGTACTCAAATGATCAACTTCTTTAGTTTGGGCAACCCCGAACAGCGTTTGGTCGATTTACCCGGTTATGGTTATGCAGCCGTACCTGAAGCCATGAAAATTGTGTGGCAAAAAGAACTCGAAAATTATTTGATTCATCGTAAAAGTTTACAAGGCTTGGTGTTACTGATGGATATTCGCCATCCCTTACAGCACTTTGATGTGATGATGCTGGAATGGGCGTATTCGCGTAAATTGTTCGTGCATGTATTGCTCACCAAATCGGACAAACTCAACCGCGGCCCTGCCAATAAAGTATTGCTTGAAGTCAAACAGCAGTTGAAAAAGATGAAACTAGATTTCTCGATTCAATTGTTTTCATCACTCAATAAGCAAGGTTTGGAAGAACTTGCGAGTGTGATGGGCGGACGTTTGAACTTTACCTTAGAACAAGCGCATCAATTTGATTTAGACAGCATTCCAGAAGCGACTGGCGATGATGTTGATGTTGATGTTGATGTTGATGTTGATGTTGATGTTGATCAGCCTGAATTTTTAGAAACTGACGATTTAACCGCATCTGATACCGAAACCAAATAGTCCGTTAAATTACTGACTATTGGTCTATAACATAAAGTCCTATTCGCTCAATCTCGAATAGGACTTTTTATTTGTATGTCCACTTTCAGTTTTACGCCGTAATCACAATCTCCCTCTCCACCAAAGTTGCACTTTACAACGCAGCCAGAAATGCCCTACTGTCAAGATCATAACAATTAGACATTAAACAATTACATGCGATAAGGAGATCAAACATGCAAGCACACATTTCAGTGATTACCTTAGCGGTAGAAGATTTACAACGTGCACTCGACTTTTACCGCGACGGCTTAGGACTTGTAACTGAAGGCATTATTGGACAGGAATTTGAACAAGGTGCGGTGGTCTTTTTTGAACTGCAAGCAGGCTTAAAACTGGCTTTATGGTCTAAACAAAGTTTACAACAAGATACAGGCTTAACAGGTACAGCCAGCAGTGCTGCACAAATCACTTTAGGACATAATGTACATAGCCCACTCGAGGTCGATCAGGTATTGAAACAAGCAAAAAATGCAGGTGCGAAAATTTTAAAACCTGCACAGAGCACCTTTTACGGCGGTTATGCAGGTTATTTTCAGGACTTAGATGGTCATATTTGGGAAGTGGCCTACAGCCCATGTTGGGATTAATCTGCTTTGGCTCATGTCTTTACATAGCACAATAAAACAGGATGATGCTGAAAACTTGATTCGATTTTAAACCCATTATCAAGAATGCAGTGCAGGGTCATCACGAGTATGCCGATCGACCACCACACTAATCATCATATCGCCCTGCACATTGACCACAGTACGCACAGTATCCAACAAACGGTCGATCGGCAATAAAATCGCAATCGCTTCTGCAGGCAAGCCCACCGATTGTAATACCATAATCATCGTCACCATACCTGCGCTTGGAATACCAGGCGCGCCCAAAGAAGCGATCATGGCTGTGGCACAGACAATTAATTGCTGTCCTAAACTTAAATCCAGCCCCATTAAATTGGCAACAAACAAAGCCGCTGCAGCTTCATACAATGCCGTTCCATCCATATTCAGTTGTGTACCTAACGGGATCACAAAGCCTGCAGTTTGCGGACGCACACCTAAATTTTCCTGCGCACATTTCATCGAAAGTGGCATAGTGGCAGAACTGGAACTGGTGGCAAAAGCCGTAATTAAGGCAGCACGTGTGCCTTTAAAAAAGGTGATCGGATCCATTTTGCCAAATATCCACAACAGCAAAGGCAAGACCACCACACCATGAAAAATCGTGGTGCCCGTGACCACTGCAGCAAACTCTGCCAAACGACTCAGGACTGAAATATCTTCGGTTGCAACCAACTTAGCCAATAAAGCAAAAATCCCCAAAGGTGCCAGTTTCATTACCCAGCCAATCATCAACATCATAATTTCAAAAAATTGCTGACTGAGTTTACGTACCGTTTTAAAGTGCTCCCCGCCTTTGACCAGCGTCACACCCACCAATAAGGCAAATATCACCACTGCCAAAACATTACCCTCGGCAAAAGCTTTAAACGGATTGATTAAGGTGTTTTGAATGAAATTGGTAAAAAACGAAGACGGCGTAAGCGTGTCTGGGCTTTGATGCTGCGCCATAGCATCTTGAAACATCACAATATCTACGCCTTTACCCACTGCAAATAAATGCGCACACGCCAAACCTAAAATTAAAGCCAAAGTCGTGGTGGTGACACAACACGCCAACGTAATTTTCCAGACTCGACTCAATTGCCCTACAGCCTGTAAGTTCGACACACCGACCACAATTGAGCTAAAAATTAGTGGGATCAGCAGCATTTTCAGTAAACCAATAAAAATACTGCTCATTAAACCAATGCCATACAAACTGGCGCTAAAAAATGTGCTGTCTGGAAATAGATTCAGAATAAAACCAAACACCACACCCAAAATTGCGGCAATTAGAATTTGTGTATTGAGGCTCATACGCAATTGAGTTTTTTAATGTGATGTGTGGACTATGCCATGTGGCTGAAATTGAATCGAGTATTATTTTTCTAGCGCACTTTGATTAGGTTCAGATCGTGCTTCAGGATGTAAAAAAGCCGACATGAATGTCGGCTGATGAATGTAGATTTTAAAGGCTATATTTTATTGCGTTTCGATTTCACGTAAACGAATCAAGCCTTCCTGACTGGTGCTACACACCAATTCACCATTTTGCCACATGCGCCCAAAGTTCAAACCACGCGAACTAGTGCTAATGGTGGCTTCCATGTCGTACAGCATCCAGTCATCCACACGGAACGGTTTATGGAAATACATGGCATGGTCAATACTGGCACACTGCAAACTTGGTGATAAATAGCTCAAACCATGCGGACGCAGTGCTGTGGTCATTAACGTGAAGTCTGAATAAAATGCCGCAATTGCCTGATGCAAAGACACTTCATCCACCTCTGGTGAAATGCTGTCATGGGTACGAATGTAGTGTGCATAAGCAGGTGCTTCAGGCTGCGGTAAAAATGGATTGCTCGGATTAATCGGGCGAATCTCCACCAAGCGATCACGCATAAAACTGGCACGCACATTTTCAGGTACAAACTCGACAATATGCTGTTTGAGTTCCGCTTCGTTTTTTAAAGCTTCTGCTGCAGGATAGTTTGGCTCTGAAATTTGATAATTCAGACCGTCTTCCAACGGCGCAAAGGACACCATCGCAGTAAAAATGGTACGCCCATGCTGAATGGCACGTACTTGACGGCTAGAAAAACTTTTACCATCACGCAAACGGTCAACTTCATAAATAATAGGTGCGTTGACATCGCCACCAAACAAGAAATAGGCATGCAATGAGTGCGCAGGACGATCAGTGGTATAAGATGCAGCACGTAAAGCCTGTCCCAAAACCTGTCCACCAAAAACACGTTTACCCACCAAGTTACGACTGATACCTCGGTAGATATTTTCTTCTAACTTTTCTAAACAAAGAAGTTCAACCAGCTCTTGTGTGAGTGCGTTCATAACTAACCTATGTATGGCGGAAATTGGGGATGCGGGATCGAAGTCGATGAAAAAATAAATCGTCAAAATAAACTGACTATTTTAAGCCTGCTATTTTGCCATAGATTCTGCATCTTTTACCCATCAAAGACTGACCGCTGTGTCACAACTTAGCCGATCAATTTTGCTAAAAATACGATTTTTAACGATAAAATCTAACAATATTCATGCAAATTATCTAAAAATGCAGCGCGATTATTAGATACAATGACGCAAAATAAATTCCCTACTGGCTAGGGACTTAGGTGATGAAGTAGGAGTGAATATGTCCAAGCGTGGTTTTGGTCAAATGTATCGTCAGCTTTCTGGTAAGCTGCTTGACCTTGTGGTGACACCGCATGTTTTGGGTGAAGTCCCTGTCAAGGATGCGCAAAGTGTAGACTCAAATGCCACTCGCACCAAGATAACTTGCTACGTATTGCAAAATCACTCACGCAGCAATGCCTTGGTGGTCGATGGCGAAACACGTCGCTTAAAACTCACGCCTGCGCTTGATCCATTGGTGATGGGTTCACATAAAGAAAAAGCCTCGATTCTGTTTTTACAGCATCACGATGAGAACAACCTACTCAATCCACCACCTTATGCTTTTCCGCCACGCTTGTTACGTTTAATTGAACAATTAGAACAACACCCAGAACTTGATATTGAATTGGTACCTGTGACCGTGTTGTGGGGACGTTCTCCAGACAAAGAGGATTCGTGGTTTAAACTACTGTTTACCGATACGTGGGCAACGCCTGGCACAGTCAAGCAGTTAATGAATATTGGGGTGCATGGTCGTCAGTCTTATTTGGAATTTCACGAGCCACAATCATTACGCGCTTTAATTGAACATGCCAAAACTGAGCATCCAAACCTGTCGCCTGCGACCTTTATTGTTAACACTCTAAATAATTACTTAGATGGACAACGTGAAGTCGTACTTGGCCCAGACTTGTCTGACCGCCGCAATGTCATGCTCAGTCTGATTAAATCTCCCGATGTGCAAGATGCCATTCGTCGTGAAAGTTTACGCAGTAAAATTAGCGTGATTGAAGCCGAGCGTCGTGCGATTGGTTATTTAAATGAAATCGTGTCGGACTACTCTCATGCAGCGGTACGCTTTGCCGATATGGCACTGACCCGCTTATGGACACAATTGTACGATGGCGTGGAAGTGCATAATTTTAGTACCGTGCGCGAACTGGCCAAAGACTATGAAATTATCTATACCCCATGTCACCGCAGTCATATCGACTATTTATTGCTGTCTTATGTGATTTACAAACGCGGCATGATGGTGCCGTACATTGCTGCGGGCGATAACCTGAATATGCCATTTGTAGGTCAATTGCTTCGTGGTGGCGGTGCGTTTTTTATCCGTCGTACTTTCCGTGGCAACGGCTTATACACAACCGTCTTTAAAGAATATTTATTCAGTATTTTGTCGCGTAACACGCCGCTTGAATACTTTATTGAAGGTGGACGTTCACGTACAGGCCGCTTGTTGCCACCAAAAACAGGCATGCTCGCCATGACCATTCACAGTCATTTGCGTGGTCGTGCTAAACCGATTGCTTTTGTGCCAACTTATATTGGTTATGAACGCCTGATGGAAGGTTCAACCTATGTCGGTGAAATGCAAGGCAAGCCAAAAGAATCTGAATCGCTAATGGGCATTTTAAAAACCATGCGCAAGATTGAACGGATTTTTGGCAAGGTGCATGTCAATTTTGGCGAACCTGTGTTTTTAGATGATGTTCTAAAACAACACGATGCCGAACACATCAGCATTGAAAAAAATGATGATCCTATTCCACCACAAGTGTCAGATGCAGTGAATACTTCAGCACATGCGATTTTGGAAAACATTAACCGTGCTGCGGTAATTAACCCGGTATCTTTGTTATCGCTGATTTTACTGGCAACACCAAAACATACCTTGGATGAAGAAATTTGTGTGAAGCAGTTAGACACTTACCGTAATCTGCTCACTGCCCTGCCTTATGATGAGCGCACTCAAGTCACACCATTATCAGGTAAAGAAATTATTGCCTACGGCTTAAAACTCAAACTGATTAAACGAGTGCAGCACGTTTTGGGCGATATTATCGCGATTGAAGACCATCAGGCGGTGTTACTCACCTACTTCCGCAACAATATTTTGCATGCCTTTGTCTTACCATCTTTAATTGCAGCATTGGTGAAACATAATGGTTCGATTCGTCGTGGTGATTTAATCAACGTCATTCGTACTTTATATCCGTTCCTGAAAGCTGAGTTGTTCTTGAAATGGCAAGATCAGGAACTCAAAGAACGGATTTGTGCCTATGTAGAAGCGTTAATTCAGGCCAAATTGATTTCTGAAGATGCGGAAGGCAACTTAATTTCACCTGCACCAAATAGTGAAGACCATAACCAATTGGTAGTATTGGCTGCACCTGTAATGCAGAGTTTAGAGCGTTATTACATGACACTGGCGCTGATTACACAACGCGGCTCAGGCAATATTTCGGCACGTCAGGTCGAAGAACTCAGCCATTTGGTCGGTCAGCGTTTGTCGGTGCTGTATGAATTCAACTCACCTGAATTCTTTGACAAAGCCTTGTTCCAAAGCTTTATTAAAGTCTTAACTCAGCAAGGTTATATCAGCACCAACAGTGACAATGCGATTGTGTTTGATGATAACTTTAAAAACGTCGCACAATACGCCAATTTGGTGTTGGATGATGTGACTTTACAGATGCTGCAACACATCACCACCTTTAGCGATGAAGAATTGCGTGAGGCGTTAGAAGCACTTGCTGCACAACAAGCAAAAAAACGCTTGAAACGTAAGAAGAAGTAATTTTTAAGCTTCTTCTCTTACGCCATAAATGGCTCAGGCAGAAAGTTGGGGATGAGGGTGAATAAAAGCTCAATATTTGAGATTTTAAAAATCACCTCTCGCTAGCCCTTTCCTAGCAAGAGAACTTTTATTCTCCGATTTCAGGTGAATCACTTTGCGTAATTCTTAGATGATCAAAATAATCCTCATGTTTGCGCTGAAATCCTGTTTTCTCCATGCGCGTAGCAAAAATCCGCTTCCCTGTTTCTCTCTCACTTTCCAACACCAACTCAGGTAAATTGAATTCACGCTGAATCTTTAAAATCATTTCATGCAAAGGCTGAGCTTGGTTATTGCTGCAAATATAAACTGGTTCAGGATGTTCCACGTGAAGCAAATGTGCCAAAAAACTTGCCAAATCATCAATATGAATTCGGTTTGACCAATGTATATTTGGGTAACTTTGTGTGCTTTCCGCAAGTTTGAGCATGCGTGCAGTCGAAGTGCCATAAATACCCGAAGGACGTACGATCACACATTGTTCAGGATAAGCCTGTTGCCACAAGTGTTCCATCTGCAACAACAACTGCCCTTGTACATCATTCGGCTTAGGCACAGTATCATCATCAATACATTCACCTGCGTTTTCGCCATAAACCCGTGTAGATGACACCACAATAATTCGCTTTACAGGATGATCTTTTAATGCAGCGACAATCGGCTGCACAGAATCTACATAAGTCTGTTGATACGCTTCTACAGAACTCAAAACCGTATTCCGAGATGGTGCAAGTAATACATAAACGGCATCAACAGGTTGAGTCTGTGATAAATCGAGCTGTTGAATATCTTGAAGCAGATGCGTCATATCAGGATCTGTTTTCGGACTGCGGCTAATTGTGGTAATTTGATGACCGAGCGTAAATAGTTGTTTTGCAACACGCTGCGATGTTTTACCATAACCAATAAATAGAATATGCATTCAGCACCTAATCATAGCATTTGAAGTTGAGGGGACATGGCTGCAGTCCATCAGTTGCAAGGGGTAGGCTCTGCCTCTGCTGCATTACTCGAAAAACTAAATATTTTCACCACAGATGACTTGCTGTTTCATCTACCGCGTGACTATGAAGATCGTAGCACGATCATTCCCATGAACCAATTAAACGTGGGGCGCAGCTATTTACTCGAAGGTGTGGTTAAAGGGGTCGATTTTCCACCGGGTAAACGCAAGTCGATGGCGGTCAATTTAGAAGATGAATTTGGAAAAATCACCTTACGTTTTTATCATATTTATAAAGGTATTACAGATCGTGCCAAACTCGGCAATCGTTTAAGAGTATTTGGCGAAGTACGGGTTGGGGCGCGTGGTCTGGAAATGTATCACCCCGAATTACAACTGATTACTGAACATACCCCACTGCCTAAAACCCAACTGACTGCCATTTACCCAAGCACCGATGGGCTGACCCAAGCCAAATTACGTGAATACGTCAAACAGGCCTTGACACAGCATAGTGATGATTTGCCTGAACTCCTGCCTGAAAAAATGACCAATGGCTATGCACTCAAACAGGCGTTGGATTATATTCATCATCCACCTTTAAATGCCAATATGCTGCAATTGGCACAAGGCTCTCACCCTGCACAGCAACGCCTGATTTTTGAAGAATTGGTGGCGCATCAAGTCAGTTTACTGACCCGACGGGCTTATATTCAGCAAATTGCCTCACCTGCCTTTTCCCCAAGTCAAAAACTAGCGCCTGCGTTACTCGGCAACATGCCATTTCAAATGACAGGTGCACAGCAACGGGTTTCGCAAGAAATCATGCAGGATTTGCAGCGTAATAAACCCATGCTGCGCTTGGTACAAGGTGATGTAGGTGCAGGTAAAACGCTGGTCGCTGCAGTCGCAGCGTGTCATGCGCTAGAAGAAGGTTGGCAAGTCGCGCTGATGGCACCCACTGAAATTTTGGCAGAACAACATTATCTGAACTTTCAAAAATGGTTTGAACCATTGGGCTTAACAGTGGCATGGTTGTCTGGCAAACAAAAAGGCAAAGCACGCGCAGCGGCTGAACTGAGCATTCAAGATGGTAGCGCCAATTTGGTGGTTGGGACACATGCGTTATTTCAGGACAATGTGCAATTTGCCAAATTAGGTTTGGTGATTATTGATGAACAACACCGTTTTGGGGTCGATCAACGTCTGGCTTTGCGCAATAAAGGTGCCAATCACACTACACCGCATCAATTGGTGATGACTGCAACGCCTATTCCGCGAACTTTAGCCATGTCCGCCTATGGCGATTTGGACACTTCGGTGATTGATGAACTACCGCCAGGACGTACACCTATTCAAACGGTGACTATTCCGCTAGATCGGCGTGAAGAAGTCTTACAACGCATTGCCAGCAATTGTGCCGAAGGCAAACAAGCCTATTGGGTCTGTACCTTGGTGGAACAATCGGAAACCTTAGATGCACAAGCTGCCGAAGCGACTTTTGCTGAAATTAAAGAACGCTTTCCTGAACTAAATATTGGGCTGGTACACGGCAAAATGAAAGCTGATGAAAAACAAGCCGTCATGCAGCAATTCAAAGACAATCAACTACAATTGCTGATTGCCACCACGGTCATTGAAGTTGGGGTCGATGTACCGAATGCTTCAATTATGGTGATCGAAAATGCCGAGCGTTTAGGACTTTCACAGCTGCATCAGTTACGTGGACGAGTCGGACGGGGTGCCAAAGCCAGTTTTTGTGCCTTGTTGTATAAAAATCCACTTTCGCAAAATGGACAAGAACGCTTGCGGATTATGCGCGAAACCAACGATGGTTTTGTGATTGCAGAAAAAGATTTAGAACTGCGTGGCCCTGGGGAACTTTTAGGAACCAAACAAACGGGAGATATGGGCTTTCGGGTGGCTAAATTAGAACGGGATGATCATTTGCTGGCACAGGCGCATCATGTGGCACAGCAAATTTTAAACGATTATCCTACACATGCCGAAGCTTTGCTAAAACGCTGGCTGCCTGAGGCACCACGTTATGCCTATGTTTAAACGGATTGCAGTCCTAAGATGACTCAGCCGATCAATCTACTACAATGCGGCATACAATGGCTGCGCCAACTGCAACCGTGTCAGCTCTGCCATAGCGACACGCAATGGCAACATTCGGTCTGTCAAACCTGTTGGCAACAATTGCCGTGGCGTAGCCAAGCGGTACAACGACAAGAAATGCAGATTCAAGTCACTTTTGATTATCACTATCCAATTAATCGCATCATTCAACAATTTAAATATGAACAGCAGTTACATTACCAACTGCTTTTAGTAGGCGCGCTAAAACAACTGTCTTATCCTAAAATCCAAGCCATTGTACCGATGCCAATTTCCACTGCCCGCTTGACTGAACGCGGCTACAATCAATCTTTATTGTTAGCAAAAGGACTAGCGCGGCATTTAAATGTCCCGATTTGGCAACCTGTGACCCGCTTACAACAGCACGCGCAAAAAGGCTTAAGTCGCTTAGAACGATTGGAAGACATCCAACAGCAATTTCAAATTCAGAATGCGCCTAAAATCCGTTTTCGTCGGGTTTTAATTGTGGATGATGTGGTCACGACGGGCAGTTCAATTCATGCACTCAAACAGCAGTTGCTCAAGCTCGGCTGTCAAAAAGTCGAGGCGGTTTGTCTGGCCAGTGCTGAATAAAAAAACTATTCGGTTGAATATGCTCAACGCATTAAAAAGTTGAACTTAAAATATAGAAGAATGATCAACTGCTCTTAATTTTGTTGTAAATATTGTTTTAACCACGGCATCACCACTTCACGGGTCAGCGGTGCCAACAAAGTATCTTGATCATCCAAATCTACCCACTTCATTTCGGCAATTTCAGCAGCAATTTTTGGTGCCTGATCAAGCTGAACCCAATACACATAACTGACCAAACGGCAGTCGGGCTCATTGGCCGTTGCTGTTTCATAGCGTCCAATAAATTGTTGAATTTGCGCCTGACAGCCAATTTCTTCGGCAATTTCTCGCAACATGGTCGTTTCAGGCGCTTCATTGGGTTCTAATTTGCCACCGACCTGCATAAAACACGCGGTATGCTGTTTACGCACCACCAATAACTGCTGTTTGACATTTAAAATAATTGCAGCTGCAACGGTAATGATGTTGTTGATCTCAGCCATTTTATTTCGCCAGTTCCTGCTGCACCCACTCTAGCTCAGGCACTTCCCATTTCATTTCAGGAACACGGTATTGTTCAAATTGCTGCAAAATATTGTCAATACAATTCGATACAATCAATGCCTCACAAAAACGTGGCTGAGTAAAACCTTTTTCAGAGGTCTGTCTTAAAAACTTCAGCAAATCATCATAAAAGCCAGCTACATTAAAAAAGGCACAGGGTTTTGAGTGAATTCCTAATTGTGCCCACGTCCATTGCTCAAAAATTTCTTCTAAAGTTCCAGAACCACCCGGCAAAGCAATAAAGCCCTCGGCCAATTCTGACATTTTTATTTTGCGGGCATGCATGTTTTCTACGATGTGTAATTCGGTCAAATGCGGATGCGCCAATTCATGCTCTGCCAAACTTTCAGGCATGACACCAATTGCACGCCCACCTGCGGCCAAAGTACTATCTGCCACCACACCCATTAAGCCTGAGCGTCCACCGCCATAAATTAAAGTTTTGCCTTGTGCAGCCAATGTTTCACCCACTTTTCGTGCATTTTCAACAAAAACTGAATCTTTTCCTGGGGCAGAACCACAGAAAATAGCAATTGACGACATCATTTTTTCACCATGTTATCTGGCTGTCATGCCATAAAATTAAACTTCAGGGAGATTTTTAAATAAAATAGCATTCTGAGCAGTGTATTTAGTAAGATCCTTGTCTAAAATACACCCATCCACAAAACCCATACTGCGCAAGGAGAAAAGACGAATGCTTGAAGCCTTTTATGCCACAGAGCGCGGTAGTCTGGAAGATGCCACCATTAACGGTGGTTTTGATTTGCATCCAGATCTGGTCTGGATTGACCTGATTGCCCCTTCACAAGAAGAACAGCAATGGGTACTAGACGCATACTCACAAAATTTACCAACCTTAAAATCTTTGGAAGATATTTCATCTTCAGCGCGATTCTACCGTGATGATGACGGTATTTTACACATTAGTACCTATTTTTTAACTAAAAATAAAAACTATCAAGTCGATGGTGAAACTGAAGACAATTCCAGTATTTTAGCCACAGTGCAAACCGTTGCCTTTATCTTACATAAAGAACACCTGTTTACCCTACGCGGTGAAAAATTAGTGGCATTTCGGGCATTTCGGGCACGGGCACGACGTAACGACTACGAAATTGATTATAAAGACCCGACTTGGGTGCTTTTAGGCTTGCTTGAAGCCAAACTGGACGAACTTGCGGATATCTTAGAAGATATCCACAAGGACTTGGAAAAGTATTCCACAGAAGTTCTGAATAACCGTCATCGTGAGCAAATTTTAGACCTCGATGACATGATTACCCGACTGGCACAATTAGAAGACATGCTTGGAAAAGCGCAATTGTGTTTGATTGATTTACGTCGTGTCCTGACCTTTTTGGCACGTCCGCGTGCGTTGGGTAGTCATATTTACGATGCCGACATTCGAGAACTCAGTGAAGATGTACGCTCACTGGTCGAACACGATGCCTTCTTATTCCAAAAAGTGCGCTTCTTGCTCGATACCACTTCAGGCTTCATTAACACCGAACAGAACGACACGATTCGTCGATTCTCGATTTTGCCGAGTATGTTAGCGCCACCGATGCTAGTTGCCAGTGTTTATGGCATGAACACCGACGTGTTACCTTTTGCCAAAGGCACCACCAGTTTTATAGTGGTCAGTATTATTTTAATTGGCTTCTTTATTGGCCCATTAATTTACTTTAGATGGAAAAAATGGATTTGATGCCTTTTATTCCCTCTCTTTTTAGGTTTAGGAGAGGTTTGCAATCTTTTCTCTCCTTTTAGAAGCGGGTTAGAAAGGTTTGCAATCTTTCTTCTCCTTTTAGCAGCGGGTTAGAGAGCTTTGCAAGCCTACCTCACTTGAATAAAGCGGGAAACTAAACGCAATAAAAAAGCACCTTACAAGAAGGTGCTTTTTTGATGGTTTTTTCAGTTTTAGACGATTAGCTTCAAATCATCTTGCAAATGACAGGCTTGAATGATCTTCATCATTTTTTCAGGAACCGCTTTAAACTGTAAACCCTTGGCTTCAGGCGTCTGACGCAACCATTGCACCAAAACGGCCAAAGCTAAAGTACTCCCGTGTTCTAGCTGCGCCAAATTGACCACCAAAGGCAACTGCTGCTGACGAATCAACTGCAGACCTTTTTGGTAATATTGCTCTGCATTACTGAAATCTATTTTTCCAGAAACACATAATTCCTGATTTGATAATTCAATCACGCCACACCTAACCTATTTTTTCTTTTCAACCGCAGCTTCTGCATCTGGCTTAAAGGTTGCAATGGCTTTATCAATATTGCCGCCATTACGCTTCACGTTCGCTGCAAACTGGTTACGGAATTGCAAACCTAAATCAATACCCGACACGTTAATGTTACGGATTTTCCATTGGCTGCCTTTGTCTGCCAACTGGAATGACACAGGAATTTTTTCACCATTATGCAAGAAGTCAATGGTCACCACTGGGTTCTTGCTGTTGGTCGCCTTATAAGGACGCATGGTGTAGCTTTGGTTGCTAAATTTCGCAAACGCTGTGCCATAATTCTCAATTAAGGTTTCACGGAAGTTTTTCTCAAACTGCGCGCGCTGTGCTGCTGAACTGTATTGATTCGTCGCATAAGTACCCATCACAATACGGGTAAATGCTTGCGCATCTACATACGGATCAAGGTTTTGACGCACAATCGTTTTGACCAATGCTGGATTGTTCTGCAATTTAGCATGATCTGCTTTTAAACGTGCAATCAAGCTATCGGCAACTTTTTTCACAAAAGCTGGTGGCGCTTCTGCAGGTGCAGCAAATGCAGTTCCTGCCAACATGGTTGAAAGTACACTTACCGCCAGAGTTTGCTTTAAAAGTGTTTTCACGGACAATCTCCTTCATTACTCAACAAATGACACTTCTGCATCTGTTGTTTCAGCTGTCGCTGTGTCTTTATCTGCGTCTGACGCTGCGTTGGATGTTTTCGCTGCACCGCCAGTAATAAACTTACTGATTAAATCTTCTAAATCCATGGTGCCTTGCGTGTTGGCAATACTTTCGCCACGCTTCACAAAGTTCAAACCACCACCTGGAACCACTTTGAGATATTTCTCACCCAATAAACCATTGGTTGCTACCATTATGTAAGCATCTTCATCAATACTGGTGATGGATTTCATGTTACCCAACAGTTGTTGTTCCATTTCTTTTTGTTGCTGAGGATTTGCTTCTTGGTATTCTGCACTGTAGCGCAATTCTTCAAGCGCATAATTTTGCACTGTTTTTAGTTGTTCAGGATTAAAACTGGTCAACTTGCCATCTAGTTCAAATTCAACTGTAGCCAAACGCGATACAGGGTCTAGGGTAATATCATTGACGCGACCAATGGTGACACCGCTCATAGTAACTTTGGCGCGTGGTTTTAAACCATTCACGTTGTCAAATGTTGCTGTCATATTGTAACTGTCGCGCAAATTGGTACCCACCAATCCACTGACTTTCATGGCCAAGAAAAACAATGCAATGCCTGTCAAAATGACAAATACACCTACGGCCAGCTCACTTGTACGTGATTTCATTAAACACCTCCGAACATGACCGCAGTCAACACAAAATCAAAACCTAAAACACATAATGAAGAATACACCACGGTTCGTGTGGTCGACGTCGCAATGCCTTCCGATGTTGGGACACAGGCATAGCCTTGATATACTGCAATCCAAGTACAAATTAATGCAAAAACAAAACTTTTAATAATTGTGCCGTTAAAAATATCTTTATAGAACTGCACGCTGCTTTGCATACCGCTCCAGAAAGAACCTTCATCGACACCTAGAAAATCAACCCCGACCATTTTGCCGCCCATAATGCCAATCGCAGCGAAAATAATGGAGAGCATTGGCAGACTAACAATCCCAGCCCATAAACGTGGTGACACAATACGCTTGAGTGGGTCTACCCCAATCATTTCCATACTGGCCAATTGTTCTGTGGCTTTCATCAAACCAATTTCTGCAGTTAAGGCAGAGCCTGCACGCCCTGCAAATAACAGTGCAGCCACTACAGGTGCAAGCTCACGCAACAAAGTCAAAGACACCATCGTGCCCAACATGGCTTCCGAACCAATATTGACCAAAATGGAGTAGCCTTGTAAGCCCAATACCAAACCAATAAATAAACCCGACACCGCAATAATCAATAATGACATCACGCCAACACGGTACATTTGGTACAGGAACAGCTTCACCCCAAGTATGGTTGGCATTGAAAATAGAATTTGCAACAACATTTGGGTGGCGACACCAATGCCACGAACACGCTCAATGACGCGTTGACCTAATGCGGCAATAGCATTCATGAACGCACCTCATCACTTAAATAAGCCCGATGGCTAAATTGATAATCGACTGGCCCTTCGGCAGCGCCTGTTAAGAACTGACGCACAAATGCCGATTCATGCTGTTTTAATTCTGCAGGTGTACCTTCGCCCTGAATCACGCCTTCCGCGATAATATAAATGTAGTCGGCAATTGATAAAGTTTCGCCAACATCATGCGAGACGATGATGGTGGTTAAATCCAACGCTTCTCGCAAGGAACGGATTAAACGGGTCAACACACCTTTTACAATCGGGTCTTGCCCTGCAAACGGCTCATCGTACATGATCAATTCAGGGTCTAACGCAATCGCACGTGCCAATGCCACACGACGGTTCATCCCGCCTGAGAGTTCTGCAGGCATAAGTTGTTCTGTACCACGCAAACCGACTGCTTCAAGTTTTAAAGCCACCAATTCTGCAATTAAATGTTCAGGCAACTGGGTATGTGCACGCAATGGAAACGCGACGTTTTCATATACGCTCATATCGGTAAATAACGCACCGCTTTGGAATAACATGCCCATACGTGCGCGCGCAGCAAACAACTCCTGACGCGACATTTGCGCAAGATTTTTTCCATCCAGAAAAATATCACCATGATCGGGAGTCAACTGACCACCAATCAAACGTAATAACGTGGTTTTACCAGTACCTGAAGGTCCCATAATGGCAGTAATTTGACCACGGCGAATCTTTAAACTGACATTTTCGAAAATGACACGTTTCCCTCGTTTAAAGCTCAGTTCATTGACTTCAATCAATGACGGCTCATGTTGAGGCATTGGATTATTCATAGCTGAGGGTCTTCCTGCATTTTTTCAGCACGCATACTATAAAGGATTGAAGCGCAAAATGTTATCTAGCAAATTTTTAAAAACTGTGCACGTATTGTTCAAGCAGTCTTATTATTGTTATTTAAATCACTTTTAGGACAGCAACAATTTAAAAGTAAGAAGAAATAATATAATACATTAAATTGCATAAGATGAGTGCTAAACCAATATACGGCATCATTCCCTCTCTCGTCTGCATGAGCAATCGTAAGCTATTGATGTTCATAATTAGCAAATAGAGTTAAAAACGTGACTTATTATACATTTTATTTATCTAAAACAAAAATATTTAACATAAAAAAACCAGTGCTGAGCACTGGTTTTTCTTTATAAAAATTGCTATCGCGATCTTAGTCGTTAAATTTACGACGTGGGCGATCAAAACCACCTTCACGGCGTGGACGATCTGAATTGAACTCGCGACGTGGACGATCTTCACCACCAAAAGAACGCTTAGGACGATCATCAAACGAACGTGGTTGACGGTCACCAAAACCACCCTCACGACGATCACCAAAATCACGTTTTGGACGATCACCGAAGCTACCTTCACGACGTGGTTTGTAGTCTACGCGGTTGCCACGGTTGTCATCATTCGCATCAAAACGCGGCTTATCGTTGAAGCCACCTTCGCGACGCGGACGGTCTGAATTAAATTCACGACGTGGACGGTCATCAAATGAACGCTGTGGACGATCACCGAAACCACCTTCACGACGCGGACGGTCTGAGTTGAACTCGCGACGCGGACGATCTTCAAATGAACGTTGTGGACGGTCACCGAAACCACCTTCACGGCGTGGACGGTCTGAGTTGAACTCACGACGCGGACGATCTTCACCAAATGCAGGACGTTCACCACGTGGTTTGTCATCAAAGCTGCGACGTGGACGTTCATCACCGCCTTCACGACGTTTAAAGTTGCTTTCGCCTTCAAAACGACGACCGCCACCAAAACCGCCACGACCACCGCGACCGCCATCACGACGACCACGACCACCGTCACGACCAGAACGTGCTGGAGGTGGAGATGGCTCTAAGCCTTCAATTTCTGAAACGCTTAAACGAGCATCTAAGAAATCTTCCAACGCACGGATTTTGCCACGCTCACGGTAAGTTGCCAAAGTAATCGCGTTACCAGTACGGCCCGCACGACCTGTACGACCAATACGGTGTACATAGTCTTCATTTTTCATTGGTAAACCGAAGTTAATCACGTGAGAAATAGTTGGTACGTCTAAACCACGTGCTGCAACGTCTGTTGCAACCAAGATTTTTGCACGGCCTTCACGAATGCTGCGTAAACGACGGTTACGAACGGTTTGTGGCATTGCACCATGTAGCGCAACAACCGAGTGACCCGCTTCAGCCAATTCTTCAGCCAACATATCGGTATCTTCTTGAGTAGATGCGAATACAACCGCTTGATCTACACCTTCATCAGATAACCAGTGTGACAATAATTTTTTCTTGTGCTCGAAACCATCAGTCCAGTGTAAAGTCTGGGTGATGTCCATGTTCGTTGAGTGACCTGTTTCAATCGCAATACGTACAGGCTCATTCATCATGCGTTCTGCAAGTGTGATAATACGGCTTGCAAAAGTTGCAGAGAACATCAAGGTTTGCTTACGGTTAGCAGCTAAATCGCTAATCGCTTCTAGGTCTTCAGAGAAGCCTAAATCGAGCATACGGTCAGCTTCGTCTACAATTAAGGCATCAACTTTATCAAGTTTGATTTGACGACGGTTCACCAAGTCAAGTAAACGACCTGGAGTCGCTACAACCACTTGCGCACCTTTTAATTGTTGGATTTGCTTACCAAAAGGCATACCACCCATGATTGCTGCAATACGTACACCTTTCATGTGACGTACAAATGCAATCGCGTCTTGGCTAACTTGTTGAGCCAATTCACGTGTTGGGCAAAGCACTAAAATTGACGGCTGAGTAATAGCTTTCATACGCTCTTTAAATGGTACGAAAGTATCTTGATTAGCAAGCGCGTTTAAAGTTGGGAGTAAAAATGCAGCAGTTTTACCAGAACCTGTTTGGCTAGATACCAATAAGTCTTTACCTTCAAGTGCCGCTGGGATCGATTGTTCTTGAACAGGAGTCGGCGTAGTAAAGTTCAAGCCTTCTAAAGCTTGTTGTAAAGATTCATGTAAAGAAAAATCAGCAAAAGTTTTGCTCATAGAGATTTTCACCCTGAAAATGGGTGCTCCATTAAATAAAGTCAGATGGACATCGGCAAAAAGCGGTACAGCAATTATCGCTGACAATTTAAGATTCAGCGGCGATCCGAGTAACGACGATGTGATATAACGCACGCATGATTACGGCTTAACCTGAAGGAATCGCTTTAGCGATTGGGGCGCGAGATATCGTCCTCTCTTTGGACCGCACGCGCATACACAATGATTAGAAGAGAAATGTTCAGGTAATGAACAGAAATTAAGTGCGTTCGCGGATTATAGCAGGATTATTTTAAAAGTCACCTTATTTAATCGACTTTTGCTGTTTTTTGTGTAAACAGTGATAGATTCTGCTTTTATGGCTAGTATATGGACGATAACAACAGATTTAAAACCAGCAGTTTTAGACCGTTAGGTAAAAGAAAAGCCCTCAGGATGAGAGCTTTGCTAAGTGTCTTATTTAAGTATAAATATGATCAGCTGATTATTTCGCTGCTTCGCCCCAAGCAGGCACAACCGCTTTCATAAGTGGTTTTAACATTTTCATTGAACATGCCAAAACTTGCCCATTTTCCATAGAGTCGCTGCCACCACGTGCATCGACCACAGTACCGCCCGCTTCTTTCACAATTAACTCACCCGCAGCAATATCCCACGGTTTTAAGCCAAGTTCAAAATAACCATCTAAACGACCTGCAGCCACATAAGCCAAGTCTAATGCAGCAGAACCTGCACGGCGGTATTGAGCGCCTGCTTCTGTCACATTCAATAAACTTTCAAAATGGTTTTTGGCATAAGAAACAATTTCGCCATCGCGCTTAGCACGATAAGCATGACCCACTGCCAAGAAGGTGTTGTCTAAACTGTCTTTTACATTTACACGAATACGACGTTGATTCATCATCGCACCACGGCCACGGCTCGCAGAGAACAACTCATCTTTTACAGGATCGTAAATAACACCGTGCTGTGTCACACCTTTGTGTTGCACTGCAATCGAAATACAGAAATGAGGGAAACCGTGAACAAAGTTTAGCGTGCCATCTAAAGGATCAATCACCCAACACCAGTCGGCATCGTGACCTTTGCCTTCCTGCATGCCAAATTCTTCGCCCAGGAAGCTGTGATTTTTATAACTTTTGCGTAATGTATCAATGGTCAATTGCTCGAGGTAACGATCTACGCGCGTTACAGGACCATCAATGCCTTTTTCTTCGACTTGTAGATCGAGTTTATGACGATTCTGATGCGCTTTTAAAAGCTCTTGACCAACTGTTTGAGCCGCACGCGCAGCCATCACCACCATAGGTTCCATTGAACACCCACTACAAATTTGAAGAGATTGATAAAGAATAATGCATGAAAGCCCCAATATTTTAGCAAATATTGAGGCTTTTGGGGAAGAAGTGTTGCTAAAAATTAATTCAATATAGATTGATGCAGTATTTGCCAAGCATTTTGCATTGATTTTTCAATGCCTTGTGCATCTAAACCTGCCTGTTGCAGCATTTGACCATGTGTCGCCTGTTGCATAAAGCTATCTTCTAAACCTAAATGAATAATTGGTTTAACAATTTGTGCCTTTGCCAAGTATTCACTCACGGCACTGCCTGCACCACCCATAATCGCATGTTCTTCAATAGTGACGAATAATGCAGTGTTATCTGCAATCTCAGCTAACAGCTTTTCATCCAATGGCTTCACAAAACGCATATTCACCACACGTACTGCGACATCGTGCTGCTGAGCAAACGCTTCAGCCGCTTCAACTGCCGCTTGCACACGGCTACCAAAAGCCAGCACTGAAATATAGTCATCATATCGTGGATTGAACTGCGCCACAATTTCAGCTTGTCCTAATGGAATTGCAGTCATCTGCTGCTGAATTTCGACACCCAAACCATGCCCGCGTGGATAACGCACTGCTGCAGGGCCGTTATATAAATAAGCCGTGTGCAGCATTTGACGACATTCATTTTCGTCTTTTGGTGCCATAATCACGATATTCGGTACGGTACGCATATAGGCATAGTCGTAAGCACCTGCATGGGTCGGGCCATCTTCACCCACCAAACCTGCACGGTCGATACCAAAAGTAACATCCAGATTTTGCAAAGCGACATCATGAATCAGTTGGTCATAACCACGCTGCAAGAAGGTAGAGTAAATCGCCACCACAGGCTTCAAACCTTCACAGGCCATACCCGCAGCCAAAGTCACCGCATGCTGTTCGGCAATCGCGACATCAAAATAGCGTTCTGGGAATTGTTTGGCAAATTGCACCATGCCCGAACCTTCGCACATGGCTGGCGTAATTGCCAATAATCGTGAATCTTGTTCTGCCTGATCACATAACCACTGCCCAAATACATCAGAATATTTAGGTGCGCTAACTGGTGCAGCTTTGGCATGAATTTTACCAATGGCATGATATTTAATTTGATCAGCTTCTGCAGGCGCAAAGCCTTTGCCTTTTTTAGTGTAAACGTGAATTAAACGTGGGCCTTTACGTTTTTTCAGCGCATTAAACACGTGTGTGAGTTGTTCAACATCATGTCCATCGAAAGGGCCGAAATAATCAAACCCAATCGCTTTAAATAAGTTGTCTGCAGCTTCAGTGGCAGCACAGTGCAAACGTGAGTTGTATGTCCATTTTGGATGCGGCTGCACGTAAGCCTCACCTGTTTCACTGACATAAACCGATTCACCACGCTCCCAAATGGCAGCAAGATGTTTGGCAAAGCCGCCTGTGCTACATGAAATTGACATATCGTTGTCATTCAGCACCACCATCATATCGGCTTGGTGGGCCACTGCATCATTCATGGCTTCAAAAGCCATACCTGCCGTCATAGCACCATCGCCAATAATGGCAACAACTTCACACGGGTTTTGTTGATAACGTCGTGCCAACGCCATCCCCAATCCTGCAGAAATTGCTGTTGAGGAGTGACCAACGCCAAAGGTATCAAAAATAGATTCTTCACGCGCAGGGAATGCAGCCAAACCATCTTTGGCGCGAATGGTGGTGAGTTGCTCGCGGCGTCCTGTTAGGGCTTTATGCGGATAAGCCTGATGACCGACATCCCAAATTAAGCGATCGTGTGGGGTATTAAAGCAATAATGCAGCGCAACGGTCAGTTCGATCACGCCTAAGTTTGCGCCAAAGTGTCCTCCACTTTGACCTGCGGCATACAAAATGAATTGACGTAACTCATCTGCCACCTGTGGAAGCTGGCTTTGCGCGAGTAAACGTAATTGCTGCGGATGGTCAATCTCATCGAGCAATGGTGTTACAGGGCGTTGAGTTGGAATTTCTGTATACAGCATATGTGGCAAAGCCTTCTAAAGCCTGGCAAATCCTAAGCGAGGTCAATGGGAATTACTCGATCATATAACCGAATGGTATTACCTTCAATCAGCCACATTTCTAGCGATGTAGTTTTGAGCAGTGATTTCAGTTGGGCACACGTTGGGTGGGTAGATTATCCTGAATAATCTAACTATTTATCAACCATTATCGTGCGCTTTATACAAAAAAGAAAATCTTCTGTATAAATTCGTGTTCGCTATTCTACTAATGTCTGAGCATTACGCTATACTTTAAACAATTTATCGACTATTTCACGAGTTAAACAGTGCCGATTAAGTTTGTCGCAACCTCACGATTACCGACCGCATTTGGTGAATTCAACATTACGGTATTTCAAGATCCTGAAACTGGCGAAGAACACGTGGCATTATCCAAAGGTTTGGACACTGCGCCAACCCAGCCCGTTCTGGTACGGATTCACTCAGAATGTTTAACTGGCGATGCTTTCGCGTCTTTAAAATGCGACTGTGGCCCACAGCTTCAAGCCACTCAACGTCTGATTAATGACGCAGGACAAGGTGTGATTTTATATTTACGCCAAGAAGGTCGCGGGATTGGCTTGACCAATAAAATTCGTGCTTATGCCCTGCAAGATCAAGGACATGACACGGTGGATGCCAATTTAATGCTAAATTTACCTGCCGATGCACGTCGCTATGATATGTGCAGCATTATGCTAGATCATTTGCAGGTTAAAGCTGTGCGCTTAATCACCAACAACCCTTTGAAAATTCAAGCATTACAGGAACAAGGGATTACGGTGGTAGACCGTGTGCCTTTAACTGTGGGTCTAAATCCATTCAATGAAGAATATTTGCAAACCAAACACGAACGCATGGCGCACATGTATGATAAAGGTGACTTCTGAGTCACCTTTTAATTTTTGAATTAAATAATTTCTACTCAACTTACTTAAATCGTCATCGAAAAAATACGATTATTCGGCATACGGCGTTTTAAACGCAAATCAAAGGCCATACAAATATTGCGCACAAAAGGTTTACCTTTTTCCAAAATCTGAATGTGCTGATCTTGAATGAGCAGTAATTCATCTTCCTGCATTTCCTGTAACTGTTGCAGCACTTGCTCAATTTCAGGAAATGCCAATTCTGGACTGGCCCACGACGTTTCAAAGCTGCACATTAAATTTAAAATATGCTGACGTATTACCAAATCTTCCCGATCCAGCACATGCCCTTTAAACACAGGAATTTCATTGCAGGCTAAACGGGCATAATAATCTTCAATGCTTTTTTCATTTTGCGCAAAGCTATACCAACTGTCGCTAATAGATGAAACACCCAAGCCAATCATAAGCTGCGTTTTAGATGCGGTATAGCCCATAAAATTACGGTGCAAGGTACCATTTTTAAACGACTGATACATACCATCACGTTCTAAGGCAAAGTGATCCATCCCAATTTCATGATAACCATAGGCCAAAAGACGCTGTTTGCCTTCTTCATAGCACTGACGTTTTAATTCATCTTTAGGTACATCTTCATCTTTAAAACCACGCTGCCCATTGCCTTTAATCCATGGCACATGCGCATAACTGTAAAATGCCAAACGGTCTGGCATTAAACGTTGGGTCTGCTCAATGGTATTCAGTACATCGTCTAGATTTTGAAAGGGCAAACCAAAAACCAAATCATGTGAAATAGAATCATAGCCAATTTCACGCGCCCACTCGGTCACACGTTGCACATGCTCAAAAGGCTGCATCCGATGAATGGCGCGCTGCACTTTTTCATTATAATCCTGCACGCCATAACTGACCCGACGAAAACCCAAGTCATATAAGGCCTGTAAATGTTCGCGGGTGGTGTTATTGGGATGTCCTTCAAAACTAAATTCGTGCTGTTCTGCCACTTTGGCTTTTGCCAGAATGCCTTGAATGAGCTGCGTCAAATGTTCGACAGAAAAGAAAGTTGGTGTGCCACCGCCCAAGTGAATTTCTTTAATGATGGGAGTGCTTTCGAGCAATTGGCAATATAAGTCCCACTCTTTTAATAACGCCTGAATGTATGGCTGTTCAACTTCATGGCGTTTGGTGACACGTTTATGACAGCCACAAAAAGTGCATAGACTTTCGCAAAATGGCAAATGAATATACAGACTAATGCCTTCGCTGGCATTAGATTCATCAAAAGAACGCTTCAGCGTCTGCTGCCATGCCTCGGCTGAAAAAGTAGCATCACACCAATAAGGTACGGTTGGATAACTGGTATAACGTGGTCCAGGCACATTGTATTTTTGAATTAAAGAATTTGCCTGCTGTGTCATCCACTCTGCCCCATTCAGTTAATTGCTGCTGACTAAAATTTAGATTGTAAAAACTATTGTGCTGAGCTTGTGCATGGAAATCAACCTAGTCTTTTGCTCGGAATACATGCTGAAATACAAAGCACCTTGCGCAATTGCATGAGCGATTTGCAGCAAACTGGATAAACCCCTTAATTTTTAGACAGTTTTATGTTTTGATGTAAGCCATTTTATTTTTATGCTGAGGTGGCCATGTCGCATCCTACTCACGCGGATATTCAACGTGTACGTGAATTTCTTCTCGATTTGCAGGCGCGAATTTGTGCGGCTTTAGAACAACAAGAACAGGCAGGTGGTGGAAGCGCACAGTTTGAAATTGATGACTGGCAACGTCATGAAGGTGGCGGTGGTCGTTCCCGCGTCTTACAAAACGGTACGGCCATTGAAAAAGGCGGAGTGATGTTTTCGCACATCAATATTTCCAAACTGCCTGCTTCTGCAACTGAACGTCATCCAAATATTGCAGGCGCACCTGCGCAGGCGATGGGCGTGTCATTGGTGATTCACCCGAAAAACCCGCATGTACCCACCTCGCACGCCAATGTGCGTTTATTTGTCGCTGAACCTGAAGGACAACCGCCAATTTGGTGGTTTGGTGGTGGTTTTGACCTGACACCATTTTATCCAAATGATGAAGATGTGTTGGCATGGCACCAAACAGCACATGACTTATGTGCGCCTTTTGGCGATCAAGTCTATGCAGAACATAAACAATGGTGTGATGACTATTTTTATTTAAAGCACCGTGATGAACAGCGTGGCGTGGGTGGTTTATTTTTTGATGATCTGAATCAATGGGACTTTGACACCTGTTTCAACTATATTCAGGCGGTGGGTAACGGTTATTTGGCTGCAATTCTGCCTATTTTTGAGCGTAATCGTGACAAAGCCTATACCGAAGCACAACGTGAGTTCCAGCTTTACCGTCGTGGACGCTATGTGGAATACAATCTAGTTTACGACCGCGGCACTTTATTTGGCTTGCAGACAGGTGGACGGATTGAGTCCATTTTAGTCAGCTTACCGAACTTGGCGGGATGGTCGTACCGTCCTGAATGGGCAGAAGATTCCGCAGAGAAAAAACTCACCGACTATTACTTAAAACCACGCGATTGGTTAAATCTCAAGACGAGTTAAAGCTCGCGACTGGTGAAACCTTGCTACATCGCAGTGTAAAAAAGATCACATTCAAGGTTCAAAAAAGCGATTCTTCCACGAATCGCTTTTTTACTTACAAACTTTATTGCTTATTTTCAAATCAATAAATATGCACAGCATGAATTAACTGTCATGATAGTGCGGATGGATTTTAATAGATGATGTGACCGCGCACCCTATTCGACCATGCACAAATAGGATTTAACTATCCATACATCAAACCATGAGTCAAAGGCGAATTCATCAAACTGTCAAAGCCTTATGTTACACTGCGCCACATCTGTCAGGAGATCCGCATGTTTAGCCCGCTGTTCAAACACAAAATCTTTTTATTTTGGGCAACCTTTGCCATGTTACTTGGCTCAATTTGCATGACCTTTATTTTTGAAAGTCATCTTTCAGATGGCTTAGCCATTAGTAGCAGCATTTTAGCGGGCATTGCCATGTTCGTGATTGCCACTATTTTGGTATTAGAAACCGTTTTAGAGATTTGTAATCCTTAAGTCCAAAGACTCCCACCGTTTTATACCACCATAGGCTTTAGTCCGCGCTGAATTTGACGTATATTGATGCACATTTCAGCACATGGATTTTGGCAAATGCGCAAACAATTTGCCGTGATTGGCAACCCAATTGAACAATCACGTTCTCCTGAACTGCATCATGCCTTTGCAGAAAAAACAGGCATTGACCTGCAATACAGCAAACGCCTTGCCCCTCTTGATGGTTTTAGAGACAGTGTTGCAGACTTTTTTAATCAGGGCGGTGTAGGCATGAATGTAACCGTGCCTTTTAAAGAGCAAGCATTTGCCCAATGTGGCGTATTAACCGAACGTGCCAAAATTGCCAAAGCAGTCAATACCTTGTGGATGCAAGATGGTGTTTTGCATGGCGACAATACCGATGGTCAGGGTTTGGTTGATGCCATTCGTGCTTTGGGCTGGAATTTAGAGCACAGTGATATTTTGATTATTGGCGCTGGTGGTGCAACCCGCGGGGTAATTTATCCGTTGGTACAAGCAGGCGCAAAAAAAATTGTGATTGCCAACCGCACCCTTGCCCGTGCTGAACAACTGGTTGCTGACCTACAAGCTGCCGTACCGCAAGCAGAATTACAAGCCATGGCACTTACCGATTTAACAGGTCAATTTGATTTAGCCATTAATGCGACGTCTGCCAGCTTAACGGGAGATGCCCTCACCTTGCCTGAGTGTTTGCAGTTTAATTTTGCTTATGAAATGGCTTATGGCAAACCTTCGAGCTTTTTAGAACAAGCCAAAGCGCGTGGCGTACCGACCTCGGAAGGTTTTGGCATGCTGGTCGGACAGGCGATTGAATCTTTTTATATTTGGAATGGCGTGAAACCTGAATTAAAAGATTTCCTCTAAATCATCACCAAATAAAAATAGCCCTTGAGCAGCAAAGGGCTATTTTTTTATTTAAACTGGGCAATCTTGTTGAACGCTGATTGCCCATTTTTCACCCACGGTTTATTTTACAAATTTCTGCATATCTTCATACACATCCATATATAACTCATAATCAATCTGTTCAGCCTGATCTTCAGTTAAAGTGCGAATTGAATTTTGGCTCAATTTGCCCTGCTGACGATCAACATACGTCTGCCCCAAAATGTGTGCCGTTTTCTTTAAATTCTCCAAGTCAGGCACATCCCAATCATAAGCTGCTTCATAGGCTTTTAAATATTGCTGAGCAAATATCTGTTGTGGTTGCTTGTATTGCTGTTTCAGCTTACGCCATTCAAGTGCGACTTTATTTTCATCGACTGCATCTTCAGTCAAATTATTGATACGACGACCAATTGCATTATTGAATTGCTCATCTTCTTCTAAATGATGCTTGGCTTGTAAAGCTTCAATCCGTTTTAGCGCGGCACCTTTCGGGTCATAGTAGCGCTCATCACTGAACCAATAGGCATACACTTCTGCCATTTCCTGCAAGGTTTGTGGACTAAGATTTTTTACCCACGTACTTTGCTCTGCTGCCATGTGCACTAAAAATAAAGTCTGATAAGTCTGACTAAAAGATTCTGTTTGTTGATAGGTTTTTTGTGCCAACTGCGCTAATTCTTCATCATAACTTAAGGCGGGTTTTGCAGTGGTCTTATCTTTATTTTCTGCAGTTTCCTGCTCCAAGGTACGCCCTAAATTTGTCACCCATTTTTCTAAAATTGAGTCTTTGCTGACCTCTTGAATGGATTTGGCTTGACGCAGCGCACTACGGTCAATTTTGCTGGCTTGCCCATAATTCGCAATGCTGACATCGTTATACACATGAATTGTGCCGTAATTTTCGCGTTTAAATTGCAACGCATAATCAATTTTTGCAGCACGCCCCTGATCATCTAAAGCCACATCAATTTGAATCGGTATTTTTTTATCTTTAGGTGTAGCGTTCATAATCTGCTGAATTTCAGCCTGATGTTTTTGCCACAAAGCTGCAAAAGCGGCGGCATCGACCAATTGTTCCGAACGGTATGGTTCAAAAACTTTAGCTAGCTTTTCTTGCGGTGAAGCAAAGTGCTCATCTAAAACCGATTGTGCCTGCTCAGCACGACTTGGGCTAAATGCTTCTAATTCATAGGCATAAGCACAGTAGGTTAAATCTCCAACTTTGGCTGTTTTTGCTGTTTCGATCAAACGCTGACAGTCTTGTTCGCTTAGCATACTTGCGGTGCTTGCTGAATCTTCTGCCTGCTCAGCAGCCGCTTCAACGGCTTGTTCAGCTGCGATCATGGCATCTTCACTGGCATCTGCTGAATAATCTGCCACATTACTCACTGTCGTTTCAGTTGCATAAAATTTCTGACTGACCAAATCACGTAAAGCAAGGGTGGCTTGATACGCCACAAAAGCCTCTTGGCTCATGCCATAATCTTCAGCAGTTTCATTGTGTTTCAAGTAGTCTTCAACACTTTCTTTGGCCGATGTATCTTGCGTAATTTCAGCTTGTTCAGCAGCATCTTCGGTTGTGGTCGCCTGCCCCAATACAGTCTGTTGCAAATACGGTGCATTGACCTGATCAAACATGGCAAGCTGCAGCAACATATCTTCCAAACTACTGTTCAAACGAATTTTTTCACTAATTTTTTGCTGACGGTCTTGTGCAGTTAAAGATAACTTTTGAATATGTTTAGAATCTGCCAATACATACGGCACCGCATTCATGGCTTTTAAGTATTCGGCAAATTGTGCCACTTTAATCCGCTCAAAATCAGCTTTGTATTTAGAAAAGTCGATATAGGCAAAGTCATTTTGACTATCTTTATTTACCAAATAAGGCAACAAAGAAAAATAATTGGTATAGAACTTATATTCATTAAAATCGACCACCATCGGTACTTTCATTTGCACCAAAAGTGTCGGTTTTTCATAGCGTGCTGCCACATTCAAAGCAGCAATTTTTTGCCGATAATGCACCGAGCCATCGTAGCTAAACTGAGTGTCATTCAATACATTCAACAGAAAATTAAAAGGACTCGATTTTTCGATTGCCCCTGCAGCATAGGAAGCAGAGTTTTGTTCCTTAGCCATTGCCGTATATAAGTTTTGTTTTTCTTGTGTACTTAAACGGACTTTTTGCTGTTTTAAATACTGATCTAATTGCTTTTTAAGTACAGGATCGAGTGTAGCAGGAGCAGCATCCGCTACTTTTGGTATTGCTTCAACTAAATTGCTCTGTACCCGTAATTTGCCCTGAAAGTCACAACTTGGCGTTTCAAAGATGGCATTTAACCCTGTAATTGCCTTTTGTTCTATACTTGCCGTCTGATTGGAATTGGTCTTAATGACATGCTGCGAACAACCTGTAGCAGCTAAACTAAAAAGACATAAAGATAAATATTTTAATTGTATCTTCATTGCTAAACACCTTATATTCATTATAGATTGGTCTGTTCAAACATATAGATTATGATACATTGTAACATAACACTTCATTCGTTTTTGTAAGGTGAATAATTTTCACTATTCGCATTTCTGACATTTTTATTCGCTATTCTTATCAATGTTTTTTGATCATGAGTGTGAATAATCAACATATCGATACAGATAATCCAAAACTATTTCTAAATTAGGATTAAGACTATGCCAGCATATAAAGCCCCATTACACGATATTCGTTTCTTAATGAACGAAGTGCTTGATTACCCGACCCACTACAAAAATCTTTCTAACGGTGAACTTGCGGACGCAGATACAGTCGATATGATTTTGGAAGGTGCAGCAGATTTCTGTGAAAATGTACTTTCTCCTCTTAATCAATCAGGCGATGAAGAAGGCTGTCATTTTGAAAATGGCAATGTGACCACACCGAAAGGCTTTAAAGAAGCCTATGACCAATTTGTGCAAGGTGGCTGGCAAGGTCTGTCTTACCCTGAACAATACGGCGGTCAAAACCTGCCAATGTCGCTAAACCTCATCAAATCTGAAATGATGGGTACAGCAAACTGGTCATTCCAAATGTATCCAGGTTTAAGCGTGGGTTGTATCAACACCATTATGCAATTTGGTACAGACGCGCAAAAAGATACCTATTTACCGCACTTGGTTGCAGGTACTTGGTCAGGCACCATGTGTTTGACTGAACCACAATGTGGTACCGACTTAGGTCAGGTAAAAACCAAAGCAGAACCACAAGCTGATGGTACTTATGCAATTTCAGGCACCAAAATCTTTATTTCTGCAGGCGAACATGACCTGACTGAAAACATCATTCATATTGTGTTAGCGCGCCTCCCAGATGCACCTGCAGGCACGAAAGGTATTTCATTATTTATCGTACCGAAATTCTTGCCAACAGCAGAAGGTACGGTGGGTGAACGCAATCCTGTCACTTGTGGCTCAATTGAACACAAAATGGGGATTCGCGCGTCTGCAACTGCAGTCCTAAACTTTGACAATGCCGTGGGTTATTTGATTGGTGAACCACACAAAGGCTTACATGCCATGTTTACCTTTATGAATACTGCGCGTATTGGTACAGCAATTCAGGGGATTTGCCATGCAGAATTGGCATTCCAAGGTGCATTGCCGTATGCCAAAGAACGTATGTCAATGCGTGCGCTTTCAGGTAAAAAAGACCCTGAAAAAGTAGCTGATGCAATCATTCACCATGCCGATGTACGTCGTATGCTCTTAACGCAAAAAGCCGTAGCAGAAGGTGGTCGTGCCATGATTTATCATGCTGCACAATTGGCAGATAAAATGAACGACGCTTTAATGCGTGGTGATACTGCTGCTTTTGAAGCGCATGATGACCATTTAGGTTTCTATACGCCAATCTTAAAAGGTTTCTTAACTGAAATGGGTTATGAAGCTGCCAACCACGGCATGCAAGTGTACGGCGGTCACGGCTATATTAAAGAATGGGGCATGGAGCAAATTGTACGTGATTCACGTATTTCTACCTTATATGAAGGTACAACTGGCGTTCAGGCGCTCGACTTGATTGGTCGTAAAGTGTTGTTAAGCTCTAAAGGTAAAGTGATTCGTGACTACACCGCTGAAATTTTGAAATTCTGTGGTCAGCATGCACGTAACAAATACATGCGTCGTTTTGCATGGGACTTAACCAAGCTATGTGCTCAATGGAACGCATTAACCGTGCGCATTATGTTGGCAGCACGTAAAGACCGTGACATCGTATCCAGTGCTTCAGTAGACTTCTTGATGTTCTCTGGTTATGTCATGATGGCTTATTTCTGGGCGCAACAAGCGGCTGTGGCTTCGACCAAATTGGCTGAAGGCAATGGTCAGGAAACACCTGAGTTCTATAAAGCCAAAATCAAAGTTGCAGATTTCTACTTTGAGCGTTTATTGCCACGTACCCAAGGTCATGCAGAAGCAATGGTCAATCCATCTAAAACCATGACTGCATTAGCACCAGAACATTTTAGTTTTGACTACTAAAATATTCTAAGCAGATGTAAATCAAAAGAGCGCGTAATGCGCTCTTTTGGTGTTTACTTCAGAAAGTAAGTACTCGAATCTACACATCAATTAAAATTACTTTTAATGTGCTGTTGGAAAACCATGAAATACCCACTGAATCAGATATAAAATCAGAAAAATTAAAATCACTAGACATAAAATTTCTAGTCGTTTCATTCAATTCGCTTCTTAGCCTTGTCTTCTAGCAACATATAAATTAAATCAAGCTCAGGACAGACATATCCCATTGCGGTTAAAGCCGCGGTAATTTGCCCACGATGATGAGTTGCATGATTGAACACATGCATTAGGGTTGCAGCATAGGGTAAGTGCATCTCCACGCCAGTTGATGTTTTATAGTGCAGCTCTTGATGAAAAACATTCTCATCCACCTGATTTAAAAAATAAATCCAGTTTTCAGCCTTCTTTTCAAGTTGCTCAACAAGCTGTGTTCTGTTGGTTTCCACAATACTATCTAATGGCAAAATTGGTGAGTGGTGCAAAGCAAAACGTGGAAACCACAAATGATGCTCACCGACCAACAAGTGATTCAGAGTGCCAAAAATACTTTTAAAATATAAGCCCTGATCCAAGAAAAAATCATCATCTGAAACCAATAGCAAAGTCTGATTTAGTTTTTGAGTTGCCCAAAGATTATAGCGGGCAAGTAACTCAAACGTTTTTAAATCCATTTAAAATTATCCTATTTGAGTTTTATTATGAAAATTGAATCAAAAGTTCAAACTATATTAAGATAAAAGATATATTTTTAATCATTTAAAGCGAATTTGTAGATTTAAAGACAGATACAATTTATTGTCCTTTAGAAATAATTGACCAAAATCATGCTTGGTTTTACTTGCCATCTCAAACTTTGTATTATTGTATAAATACTCTTCAAATTCATGGCGATGATACAGATGATAGCAAATGATCTCGCCATCTTCTTTAATTACTAAATATCCACCTGTAGAATCAATTTCGTTACCTGTCCAAACTGTACCAGGCATCATTCCAATTGCTATTTCACACAATAATTTTTTAATTTTAAACTGATAAAAAGGATGCTGATGTTCAAAAGAATATTTCATTGGATTTTCATAAGAAATTTCATTAAAAATATCTTTAACTGAATTAAGAGTTGATGTGTAATATTTAAATATAGAGTTCACTCCATTCCCCCTTATTTGCTGTAATCATACTCACCAATCTTCAATGCTTTTAATATTTCTTTTGCAGTTGCCTGTATCGCTGGAATAGCAACAGAATTTCCAAATTGTTTATAGGCTGAGGCATCTGAAACCACGATTTTGAAATGATCTGGAAACCCCTGCAACCGTGCCCATTCTCTTGGCGTCATTTTCCGAATACCTTTCCGATTTACCTCTCCTTTAATTCTAGTAGTTGGAGTAAAGTCTGTAATTCTATGATCTATAACTAAATTACGCTCTCTCCCCATTCCACCTACAACTATGGCATTGGCAATTGCGTGATCTGGAATAATAGCGTAACCAAAACCATTTCCTTTATTTTCATGTCGAGCTTTATGCTTTTCCAAGGTATCTAAATACTGTGTAGATAAGTAATATTTAGTAGGTACAACCTGAGTTTCCTTTATATCGGCAAAACAGGTTTTTTTATTTAATGGTTGTGGATAAGAGAAATTTTGAATTCCAGTATCTTTATGGAAGCCTACAATAAAAATTCGCTCTCTATTTTGGGGAACACCAAAATCTTTAGCATTTATAATTTGAGGCTCAGCAACGTAGTAACCTAAATCATCTCTTAATGTTTTTAAAATAGTTTTAAGTGTATTTCCCTTATCATGACTAATTAAGCCTTTAACATTTTCTAAAAAGAAAGCTTTAGGTTGTTTCCGTTTTATAATATCCGCAACGTCAAAAAATAGCGTACCGCGTGTATCTTCAAATCCAGATCTTTTACCTGCAATTGAAAAAGCCTGACAAGGGAAGCCTCCACATAAAATATCGAAATGATCAGGTATCGCATTTTTAGTAGACTCTAAAGTGATATCACCATAAGGCGTTTCACCAAAATTGACGGAATATGTTTTTTGGGCATATAGGTCTATTTCTGATGAAAATACGCACTCGCCACCAAGATTTTGTAACGCTAGCCGAAATCCACCAATTCCTGCGAATAGGTCAATAAATTTAAATTTACTTGGGTATTCTGGATAAAAAGGGATTGATTCAAAGAGGGAAAGGTTTTCCTCTTTGTTTACCACTAATTCACCATGAGCCTTTAAAACTTTTGGACTAGTAGAGTTCATCTCAAACCTTCAAGGCGATACAATAACAAAGCCATTACAATAACAAAATTTACCTTAAATAGCATGCAGTGCAAGACACAAGCTGTCGCTCTAGCACAATATTCGATAAGCGTTAGGACAGATGCCTGAGCTGAACTCAAATCACAAAAACGCTTTCAACACCGAATTTAAAAACACATGCCCTTGCGCAGTACATGCCAATCGCTTCGGATCATCCTGCAACAATTGCCGCTGACGCAATGTATTTAAAATATCCTGCAAATCATCCAAGTTTAAACCTGTGCGGGCAGTATACAAGTTTGCCTCAACCCCATCATTCAGGCGCAGTGCATTCATCATAAATTCAAATGGCAACTCATCGGCTGCAATTGCTTTAAACTGCAAGTTTTCCGCAGGTACTTTGGCTAAGTAATCTTTCGGCAAACGGGTTTTTTGGAAGCGATACACACCATCATGCAAAGTCACTTTGCCATGCGCCCCCGCACCTATCGCCAAATAATCGCCAAACTGCCAATAATTTAAATTATGTGCAGACGGCAACTCTTTACGCCATGCAGACACTTCATAATTCACAAAACCTTGCGCAGTTAAATAGGCTTCACCCTGCGCTTGAATTTCTTCCAAGACATCATCTACAGGTAAAATTGGCTGAGTGCGGAAAAAAACAGTATTAGGCTCAATAGTCAATTGATACCATGAAATATGCGTTGCACCATGTTCCACTGCCAGTTTTAAATCCTGCAGTGCTTGCTGCAAAGTCTGTTCAGGCAAGCCATGCATTAAATCGACATTAATTCGCTGAAAGCCCGCTTCACGCGCCAAGCCAATTGCGGCAATCGCATCATCATTAGAATGAATACGCCCTAATTTTTTTAAATGCTCAGTATTAAAACTTTGCACGCCAATCGATAAACGGTTAATCCCTGCAGCCAAATAATCGGCAAAGGGATCATGCTCCACTGTTCCCGGATTAGCTTCCAACGTAATTTCGCAGTCATCTTCAAAAGCTAGCACGACTTTCAGCTGTGTAAATAACCATTGATACCCCTGTGCTGAAATTAGCGAAGGTGTGCCACCGCCAATAAAAACACTGTGAATTTTCCGCCCCTGCGCAAACTGAGTCTGAGTTTTAAAATCTTCCAGCAAAGCCTGTAGATATTCCTGTTCTAAATCTAAACTCAACTTACCGTCAGGCACAGCATGTGAATTAAAATCACAATACGGACACTTACGCACGCACCACGGCATGTGAATATATAAAGATAAAGGAATATCAATGGGTTGAAGTGGATTCAAAGACAGACTCAATGCAAAATCAAAACAGTGATACAGATTTTAACATGACTACAGCAGGACACTGATGTATTCCCTAGAATTTGCTTTAGACTAGAATCTGTTTAATAAGAAAAAATGTGAAAATGATGAAGATATCCAGCCAATTACTCTTAATTTTGCCACTGGCGATGGGCATCGGGATTGCAATGGCCTTTCAAACTGCAATCAACAGCCAATTGCGTGAATATTTATATTCTCCGTTACAAGCTGCCCTTTTCTCTTTTTTGGTTGGTACAATAGTTTTAGCCATACTGGTATTTTTTCAGCAAGTCGAAAAACCCAACCTCAGCACCTTGCTCAACATCCCATGGTATTTATGGATTGGCGGATGTCTAGGGGTTTATGCCATCAGCATGAGTATTTATAGTGCTCCAAAACTAAGTTTACTCACTTTATCTGGGGTGATTATTTTTGGACAAATGGTCACATCAATGCTGATTGATCATTTTGGGTTCTTGGGCACTGAAAAAGTCAGTATCAATTGGCAACGTCTTTTAGGTAGCGTGGTGATTTTTATTGGTGTGCTTCTCACTTTACAACGCTAATACCCAAACGCTAAGCACCTCATGCATTGAGATTTTTTGTGTCAAATATACATTCTGTGACCACGACCCGTTTTGAATTAAAACAGCTTTTTCAACTGATGATTCCAATTTTGGTCACACAATTTGCGCAAGCAGGTTTAGGTCTGATTGATACCATTATGGCAGGACACATGTCTGCCACCGACTTAGCGGCCATTGCTGTTGGGGTTGGTTTATGGATGCCCATTATGCTGCTGTTCAGTGGCATTATGATTGCTACCACACCCTTAGTCGCCGAGGCTAAAGGCGCGCGTACCCCAGAAAAAATTGCCACCATCGCCCGTCAGTCTTTATGGATTGCGTTTATTTTAGGTGTGATTGCAGGGCTGATTTTACAGCTCATGCCTGCACTATTGCCATTATTTGGTGTGCCTGAAAATTTACAGCCCAAAGCAGGCTTATTTTTACATGCCATCGGTTTTGGGATGCCTGCCGTGACCATGTATGCCGCTTTGCGCGGTTATTCAGAAGCACTGGGCTATCCACGCCCTGTGACCGTAATTAGTCTGTTGGCATTGGCTTTATTGGTTCCACTGAACTTTATGTTTATGTATGGTTGGGGGCCTCTGCCTGAACTGGGCAGTGCGGGTTGCGGTTTTGCCACTGCTATTTTGCAATGGTTAATGTTTATAACTTTGGCATTTTATATTTTTAAAAGTCGCGCCTATCAAAGCACGCAGGTATTTAGCCAATGGGAAGCGATTGATGCGGTCTGGATTAAACGTATTTTGCTGTTAGGACTGCCCATTGGTTTAGCCATTTTCTTTGAAGTGAGTATTTTTAGTACTGCCGCCATTGTAATCAGTCCTTTGGGAGAAACCAAACTGGCAGCCCATCAAATTGCCATGTCAGTCACATCTCAGTTATTTATGATTCCCATGTCTTTGGCAATTGCCCTGACCATTCGTATTGGCACATATTATGGCGAACAAAATATTCACGCCATGCGTAAAGTACAAGGCTTAGGCTTTGCAACTGCAACTGTATTTGCCTTTTCTACAATGACGCTGATGTGGTTTTTCCGTCCTGAAATCATTTCAATTTACACCCGCGACCCGCAAGTGGCGCAAGTGACGATGTCTCTATTATTATTTGCGATTGCCTATCAACTCATGGATGCATGGCAAATTAGCGCAGCAGGTTGTTTGCGTGGCATGCAAGACACTCAGGGCCCAATGTGGATTACCATGCTTGCTTATTGGGTTGTGGCTTTCCCCATTGGCGTGTATTTAACTCGTTACAGCAGTATGGGCGCTGCAGGGGTTTGGGTCGGGCTGATTGTCGGTTTAAGCATTGCCTGTGTGTTACTTCTGACCCGTTTATATTTCAACAATCAACGACTGGAACGCCAATTTACAGCATAAACCTCAGCCTACTCACCTACATGTCAAAATACGTTTTGGCACGTGGGTCTTGTGATCAAAAAATACTTTAACAATTAAAAGTAGGCATTTTGCTCACGAACACTTATGATCAAAAGATAGTAAAGATGATCTTGAGGAACATCGCATGGCAAAAACGGCGCGTACACCTGGTCGTCGCTTTATGAAACTTGCGAGCATGACAGCAAGTATTGCAACCAAAACGGTATCGAACTCGATTAAAAACCTCACCGCAGATGAAGAACAAAAAAATACGGCACGCAGCCAATTGTTTCAGGATATTGGTATCCAAATTGCTGATACCTTAGGCGAAATGAAAGGTGCGGTGATGAAAGTCGGGCAAATTGCCTCGCAATATAAAGATATTTTTCCGCCTGAAGTTGCCAAAGCCATCAGTAAATTACAGCGCCAAGCACCTGCCATGCCTTTTGCTGAAATTAAGGCACAAGTTGAAAAAGAACTCGGTAAACCGCTCGACAAAATTTTTAAACACTTTGATGAAACTCCGTTTGCAGCCGCATCTATTGGGCAAGTGCATAAAGCCATTTTACCCAATGGCGAGCAAGTGGTGGTCAAAGTGCAATATCCTGGGGTCGATGAAGCCTGCGAAAGTGACCTGAAACAAGTCCGTTTGGCACTGCGTTTAATGGGTGTACTTAAAATAGACCGTAAATTACAAGACCGTCTATTTCAGGAAATTCAGGAAAGTTTAGACAATGAGCTGAACTACCAGATTGAGGCACAAAACCTAGAAGTAGCGCGTACCTTTCACGCAGCTTTGGATGATAAAATTATTATCCCACAAGTGTTTAAAGACTATTCTTCGCGGCATATTCTCACCTTAAGTTTGGAACAAGGTGAAAATATAGAAACGGCAAGCACATGGTCACAGCGTACCCGCAACACTTTGGGACGACGTTTATTGCGTGCCATGGGTCAAGAAATCTTTTATTTAAAACGCTTTCATTGCGACCCGCATCCGGGCAACTTTGCGTTCCGCCAAGATGGTTCTGTGGTGATTTATGATTACGGCGGCGTCAAAACTCTATCGAATGATGTAGTGCATCATTTTCGACAACTGATTCATGCTGCGCGTGCGCAAGATATTGCCGAAATTGAACAGCATCTAGATGCACTGCAGGCAATTTCTGCATTGGGTAAATTCCCTGAAGATTTATATTTGCAATGGTTAGAAGTGCTGATGCGTCCGCTAACCACACATTATGATTTTGCTGAAAATTCTGCCCATCATGATGGCGTTGAGTTGGTCAAAAGTTCATTGAAATATTGGGATGTGTTTAAGCCTTCTCCCGATACCTTAATGGTGAATCGAACTGTTTCAGGGCATTATTGGAATTTAATTCATTTAAAAGTACATGATAATTTAAATGATATTTTTGAGGAGTTGGTTCCACCGCGAGCTTAGACTCAACTTTGGACTCAGCAAAGGATGCTGAAAATAAAGCCCAATCTGTTTTATGCTCCGTAACTAAAATTATAATCCAGACAAAAAATCCTCCCAAATGTAGGAGGATTTTTTGTTATCTAAACCGATTCATTCAAGTTGAAACGATGAAATTCAAATTATTGAATTTCAAGGTGTTTGATTAAGCATTCCAGATCATCGGCAGACAGTTGTCCAATATAAGTGAGTTGTGTTTTTTGGATAGGCAGCTGATATGTTTGTACTGTATCAATCCACGATGGCTTTTTTAAACCAGCCTGTTGCCAGTTTTTAATTTCCACATATTTGCTTTTAATAAAAGCAGACTTATTTTCGTACTGACTACTTAAACGGAATACAACATAGTCGGTGTCCGTTTGGCGAATATACAACACAGGTCTGGTCTTACCCTCGGCAATATCTGTAAAGCCAACATAAGCCCAATAGAGTTGTTGGGTCATTAGTAGCCGCCATCATCTTCTAAAAAAGCAGCAGTATCCGCAGCGCTAGACACTTTTACACTAGGAACATTATGGCTCATCGCGATTAATCTTGCTGTATTCAAATCCTCGTCACTCACTTGAGTCGTGACAGGTATTTTTCCAGTTCGTGCAATTTCAGCGTAAACCATGCTCATTACAGTGGCAGGCGTCAGACCAACTTTTGTCATAATGTATTCTGCCGATTCCATAATTGCCTGATCAACCGTGTATTGAACCCGTTTTTTTACCAATGTTGTCATCATCTACTCCATACATACCACTGAATGCCATTTTATGCCTTAAAATGGCATGGGTCAAACTTGTTCTTACGATGCCTTTTCACTTCCAATAGAAAAAATTATTTAATCTGTGCAGACACTATTCCCTCAATGACAGCCCTTATACAACAGGTTTAAAAAGGGATTGGATAATTTTTGATGTAAAACTCACTAGAAAGAATGCATGTGGGTTTTATTTGCCAAATTAATTGTTATGTTATAACATTTCACAAATTACACACTTAGTTTGGAGAAATCTCATGCGTCCGAATATCCACCCAGAATATCGTGAAGTTTTATTTCACGACACCAACGCCAATGCCTATTTTGTGATTGGCAGCACCTTACAAAGCAGCCAAAGTAAAGAATATGAAGGCAAAGTATATCCTTATGTGACTTTGGATATTTCAAGCGCATCGCATCCGTTCTACACAGGCGAACAACGTCAAACCAGTAATGAAGGACGTGTCGCGAGCTTCAACAAACGCTTTGCACGTTTCAAACGCTAAGCTTGAGTTTTATTGCAAAATCTCACAATCACTTCATATTCAGTTAAGTTTTCTGTTTTATATTTTAAACATAGCAAGATTGCTCATCGAAACGATGGGATATCCTCTATCTTCAAAGCCCAAGCACTCTCCTCCAGCTTGGGCTTCTTTTTATTTATAATTTTTATCTAATGGATTTTTCTACTCAACGATTGATTTGGTACAGACCCTAATCTAATGTTTTAAAAACTGTTGAATCACATAAAAACCCAATCCCAGCAACATCACTCCCAAAACCACACTGGAAAGCGCATAACTAAACGCCATACCTTGCTGTCCATGTCTTAAGAGTTGCCAAGTTTCCAAACTAAAACTGGAAAAAGTGGTAAAGCCACCTAAAATACCTACCATCAGTAATAAGCGGGCTTCCTGCTGCAACACAGGATATTTCTGACTCAATGCAAAAAATACACCTGCCAAAAAGCAGCCAAACAGATTGACCGACCACGTTGCCCATGGAAAATGCTGTGCCGATTTAAATAAATACAGGCTTGCGGCATAACGTAAACTTGCCCCCAATGCACCACCAATTGCCACCAATAGCCAATTCATCTGTTCTACTGTCCTTTTTGCGGCTATGTCGTGTATTTCTCACAGCCATAATTTTTAGTCACATGTGATCTCTCTCTGTATTTCAAGATATTCTTGCCCGAAGCATCCATATCTTTGCTCAGATTTTACATCTTCCTAAATCACATAAGTTAAATACACGAAAAAGTTTTCCACTCAAAACCAAATTGCGCTAGTCTGCATATTATTTCAATTTAGGCACATGTGGAGGATGTCATGGCAAAAGAATTATTGGCTCAAGTTGAGGCAGGCAGTGCAACATTTGCCGATGTGATTGCATTCATTGAAGCACACTATAACCACACCCCAACCGCATTTAAAAATGGACAACAAAACAATGCGGCCACTGAAAATCAGGGCAGCGCCAAAGTGTTTTCTTTTGCTCAGTTAAAAGGTTTAGATCAGGCACAAACCCTCAGTTTGTTTGCAGAACACTATGCCTCGGTACGTGCAAACCCGACAAGCAGTGACCACCAAAATATTCGCCAGTTTATGCAACATGGTTGGGATGGCATCCAATTTGAAGGACAAGCACTCAGCGCCAAATAATTTTTAGTATTTTAGTTTTAAATTTAGATAGGAAAGCCGTGCGATACTGATTATAAACAGCCTCACACGGCTTTTTATTTTAAGAAAATTATAGATTTTTTGCTGCTAAATCTCACAACAATTCAAGCTGTTTAGCATAATCAAACATATCAAGAAATACGCACCCGACATTGCCATTCTTGTATTGCGGTTTTTTCCCATGCACGGGCATGTTTCACGTGGAGCAATTCCTGACCAGCCTTGACTGCCTGAAAATAAAATATTTTTTGTCCACCTTGCCCTACTTGAGCAGAAGATGAAGCTTCAGCAGTATGATAAATACTTTCTACATCAAATAGCTTCAGTGACTCTACCAAACTCCATTGATAGCCTGTACTTGGGTTTTCATTCAGTTGTAATTCTAAAGTTTGTCCGACATCCATCTCTAACAATGCGGGACATTGCTGCTGCGCTGTAAATTTAAAAGTTTGCCCATCAATGCTTGAATTCATACCTGTGCATGCGCTTAAGCCCAATGCCACAACACATCCACTCAAACCCATGCGCAAATAGCAATTCATCACCCTGTCCTAACTTTTAACCTTTTCAATCCACTGAATTGAACTGACGCGAAATACTTCGCACGCACCATCCCCCGTATCGGTTGGTGTGAGAGATGATGTCCAAACCAAGTCGTGATCTTTCACTTCAACCAACTCACCTTTTAAACGCACCAAATCACCACGTTTTACTTTTTGAATGTCTTTGGCAATTTTTGGGTTGGCAGGAATGATGTGCATATTAGATACCATTTGCATGGCTTGTTCTGCAGGCACAGGTAAACGGTCTATTTTCCAGTTTAAATAGCGGTCATATTGATTGACCGTGATATGACGGGCAATTTCAGGCTCAGCAAACAAGCCCCAACTCACCGCATAATCAATCGGAGAAAATTTGGCTTGGGCATCATCTTGATAGGTTTTTGAACCCAAAATCCGAAAATCACCTTTAAAGGGTTGCAACACTTCAATCGACTGACTTTTCAATACAGGAGGCAGACCTTTGGCAATATTACGCTCGACTGAGGCATAGACAGAACATGGCAAAGCCAAAGTCATTAACAATGCCATAAGTTTTAGCGAAATATGTGTGTTCATTCTAAAGTCTACCTAACAAATTCATCTATCTATATTTATCTTAATCACAGATTATGAATACAATAGTTGAAATTGGTAACAAAATGCATTCATTCGCTTATTCTGGCATGACCAAAAACCTGTAATTTCAGCTAAGCTTAGGGTCATAAAATCCATAATCAGATCTGCACATGCTCTTTGACATCCTCCTCGACCTAAAGGACGGAGATTCCTACTGCTAGACGCTCATGTCCGAGCGCAAGAATATTCAGTGCGGAATTTACATCCCGATCATGGAGCGTACCGCACTCCACACACTGCCACTCTCTTATTCCTAAACCTGCTCTACCTTTCGGACTACTAGAGCGTGAGCCACAGCACGAACAAATTTGGGTGGTATAGGCTTCATTGACTTCTTCATAACATACCCCTGCGTTCTCGCATTTATACTTGAGCATGGTTCTTAGTGTTGTCCAACTGGCATCTAGCACAGACTTGGCTAGTTTGGTCTGCGCTAATGCTTTGGCATTCACATTGCCAACGAAGATGGCTGCATGTTCATTCACCAGTTTTCGGCTGAATTGATGCAGCATGTTTTGTCTTACATTTTTAATCTTGACATGGATGGCTGTGACACGTTTCTTATTTTTTGCACGTTGAGCAATACCAAGTTTTCGCTCATATTGCCGATAGATTTGAGGGGCTTTAAGTTTTACGCCATCTGAACAAGTCGCTAAATCTTTTAAACCTAGATCAATACCTATGGCTTTGCTTGACGTTGGCTTAGCTTGCTTTGGTGAATCTATAACAAGACAAACATACCAACGTCCACGACTATCTTCTACGAATGTGCCTGTTTTGATATTGTATTGACTTAATCCGTAACTATCCCATAGTTTAAATTGATGTTTACCATATTGAACATAGCCATCAGCATATTTGATTGCAACCTTTTTAAACGGTATCCAACCCAGTGAACGTCTAGCTGATTTTTTATTACTGACACGCCATTTTAGTTTTGCTTTTTTGAACTGCTTGCGTCTTGTGACCAATTCTTCTGTCACTGCCTGAATAGTTTGACTGTGCAAGTTGCATTCTTTCGATGTGCCTTTCGTGTATTTTGCAAGGTCGTATGCTGAAAAGAATTGTTGTTTACGTTGTAGATGCTTAAAACACAAATCATTGACATAATTCCAGACAAAATTTACTTCGGATGCTAACTGATTTAGCACCTTGCAATGTTTGTCTTTTATGCGTAATTTGAGTGTCTTCATCCAATTATTTTAACAGTATTTTTCTTAATAGTGACTATAGTACAAGTATTTAAAACGACATTTCGTGTCGTTCATATGGTTTACTCCAGTCGCTTATATCCTCGTGCTGAACCACGAGGTTTTACGCTCCAGTGGATAAATTTTTTCAAAAAAATATTTTTCCGCACTTGCTGAATCAAGTCATGCAAACCCCATCCTTAATGGATTTGCGACGAGAGCTTTTATTGAGCGTATCGGGAGAAGTTTTGGAAATTGGCTTTGGCACAGGTTTAAATTTACCTTTTTATCAAGGTGTAGATACCGTGTATGCCTTAGAATCCAATGCAGCAATTTTCCAATTGGCGCAGGAACGAATTGATGCAGCACCGTTCGTGGTTGAGCAGATCACCGCAAGTGCAGAACAACTGCCTTTTGCAAATAATCAATTACAGCATGTGGTATCCACTTGGACGTTGTGCAGTATTCCAGACCTAGAACAAAGCTTGCGAGAGATTTATCGTGTCTTACAACCGGGCGGCACTTTGCACCTCGTAGAACACGTTTTAAATCGACAAAACTTAAATATTCAGCGTTTGCAACATCTGCTCACACCAATTCAAAAGAAAGTTGCAGATGGCTGTCACTTAAACCGTGACATTGAAATTGCCCTACTCGAAACTGGTTTTGAATTGGGTGAAGTCCAATATATTGATATTGCAGGCATTCCAAGTCTTGCACAGCGCATGTTATTGGCGCGAGTACATAAACCTCTTTAATCACAATCCTCAAAATCAATCCGAATGGTTTCAAAACGAATTTTACCCTGCTGAATGGCCTGCGCAATTGCTTGCTGGCCTTTGGTCAGACGCGCACCACCACTTTTAATATCAATTAAGACAATGGCAATATCTTCGGCACGTCCGTTGCCATCCCGATAATCGGTATAACCATCAAACACCACATAATCGACAGGATCACCTAAAAATTTGGCGTCACTGGGTAAATACTGAAATTCAGGCATAATCGGTGCCAGCTGCTCTGCCATTTTGCCTTTTAACACCGCACGGCTGGTATTTACACTGCGCTTTTGCGCCTGCAATAACGCCTGCTGATGAGCCAGTTCAATTTCTGCAATATATTGCTCATACTCAGCTTTAATCCGCCCGTTACGGCTATTACTCAAAATCAGCGTGGTCAACACTACGCCTATACATGCCCCAATCAGCATGGCCATCCAAATTGACATTTAACCTTCTAATCCTGAATTTTTTCAGTTCTCTTTACGACTTTTGTCAACTGTCATATTCCGAGCATAAAACAATGCTATGCTAGGAGTGAGCAGCGTAAAATCGATTCGAGGGTCATGAAAACTATATTAATTGCCAACCAAAAAGGTGGCTGTGGTAAAACCATTACGGCTATTAGTTTAGCATCTGCACTTGCACAAAAAGGCTATAAAGTTGCCTTAGCTGATGCCGACAACCAAAAATCTGCGCTACAGTGGTTAAAACAACGACCAGAAACAGCCGCCCCAATTCAAAGTCTGGACTGGCGTCACGAAAAGTCGATTGGTGATGCACCTAAAAATATTGAATACTTAATTATTGATGCACCTGGGGCATTATCGGGCGAGCATGCTGAACAATTGGTCAGTGAAGCGCATGCTATTATCACGCCGCTACAACCTTCGTTTTTTGATATTGACTCCACTCGTCGCTTTTTAAAGCATTTACAAGATATTAAGCGCATTCGCAAAGGCAAGGTACAAATTTTATTACTGGCCAACCGTGTCAAACCAAACTCTGCCAGTTCTAAAGATATTCAGGACTTTTTCCAAAAAATTGAACAGCAGCCTGTGGCTTGGATTTCAGAACGCGCCGCTTACGGACAATTGGCCATGCAGGGTCTCAGTATTTTTGATAAAACTCAAAAGACTTATTTACAGATGCAAGATCAATGGCAACCTGTGTTAAACGCCATAGTAGATGACCCTAGCCAATGGTTTTAAAGCCTAGAATATCCCCTGTTTAGGGTTTATTCACCAGAACTTACCAAGCTCTCGTTTTCGGGAGCTTTTTTTTCAGTTAATATGGCACATGACCTTAGGAATGTTTCAGTGAATTCAGTGCAACAGTACGCGCCAACATTACAAAAAATTTTATTGTTTGGACTGTTTTTTGTCCTGATGTTTTTGGGTTTTCATATACTCAAATACTTCATTGTTCCTGTTGTTTGGGCAGCAATTATTGCCTACATGAGCTGGCCACTGTATCAGTCGGTGCTACGTCTATGCGGTCATCGTCCTACACTCAGTGCAGCCCTAATGATGCTGTTGGTCACGTTGGTAGTAGGTATTCCACTCACCTTTGCCATTTTTATTCTGCAACATGAAGGTCGCAATTTATATTACGAATTGCAAAAACAGGTCTTTTCTGGGCATTTAGATGTGCCTGATCTTATTCGTAATTTACCGATTATCGGAAAAGAAGTCACCCGCACTCTCAAAGAAATTAACCACGATCCCAACAGTATTGTGCAGTCTATTTCCTTATGGATTCAGGGACATTTAAACTACGGAAAAGTGGTCATTAATGAGGTCAGTAAAAATCTGATTAAACTGGGTTTTGCCCTGTTATCGCTCTTCTTTTTCTATCGTGATGGTCACACCATCTTGCATCAAGTCAGCAAGGCTTTAGAAATGGTGATTGGGCCACGTATTCACCACTATTTAGATACCATTTCTGAAACCACACGTGCCGTGGTGTATGGGGTTGGTCTTACGGCAATTGCACAGGCCTTATTGGCAGGTGTAAGTTATTTTGTGGCCGATGTACCTAACCCAATGGTACTGACAATTGTGACCTTCTTATTTGCGCTGATTCCCTTTGGCCCACCGCTGGCTTATGGTTCGGTATCCTTATGGTTATTCACCCAAGGGCATACCATGGAAGCCATTGGCGTTATGGCTTGGGGCGTGTGTGTAGTCAGCACTGCCGATAACGTGATTCGTCCTTTGGTGATTTCAGGTGCAACTCAAATTCCATTCCTGTTAATCATGTTTGGAGTTTTAGGTGGAATTGCCAGTTTTGGTCTAATTGGTCTATTTATTGGCCCTGTGATTTTGGCCGTGTTACTGGCCATTTGGCGTGAATGGTTGCATGAAAACAACCAGCCCGAAGCTTTAATGTTGCCCAAAGCCACGCTTGCGCATGATCTCCCTGAAGACGATTCATCATCCAATTCAAAGCTTGATTAAGCTGTTTTACTGATCATATTGCTCACATGGCTGTGTTGATCTGAATAAATCAGCTCAACACAGTACATACATACTACTACGCAAACGTTGTATTGTAACGGAGCTAACTTTGCTTCAATCAAGACATCCCTAAATATTATGCACAACAAATAGGATGTCTTTTATGCGCTCAATACTCAAATTTGCCAGTCTTGCTGCTTTTAGTGGCCTAGTACTCATGGGTTGCAGCACCACCGCGACCACACAACAAAAATCTAAAATCTTAAAAATGCATGCTGTTTCAGCACAAGGGATTGGCAAGGAATTAGGTACGGTTGAACTGCGTGACGGTGCAGCAGGCTTAGTCATTCACACCCAACTCCAACAACTCCCTGCAGGGGAACGAGGTTTTCATATCCATGAAAAAGGTTCATGTGCAGCAGCAGAAAAAGATGGAAAAATGGTTGCTGCTTTGGCAGCGGGCGGACATTTTAATCCCAAAAATATCCCGAATCATGGTACACCGCTGACAGGACATTTAGGGGACTTACCAGCTTTAAGTGTTGCAAACGACGGAACAGCCAAAGTGACCGTGATTGCACCCCGTTTAACATTGGCACAAGTTGAAGGATTGGCCTTGATGATTCATGCAGGCGGTGATAACTATGCCGACCATCCAAAACCATTGGGCGGCGGCGGTGAGCGAATTGCCTGTGGGATTATTTAAGCGAGCATGATGCATTTTCAATAAAACATTTATTACCAATTGTGGATAAGTTAAGGGTTATACACATGCCTTTCGACTTATCCGCAAAAAGTAAAATTTATCTTTTTGAGGATTATTCTCAAACGACGCTCAATGCAGGTCTTCTTGCTTTATATCGGTCGTCTTTCATAACCACACTTACTCGTTTTTGAATAACTTGCTACTAATTTGCAAAAAATTAGCTCAATTTTGCAGCCATCGTATCTAGCTCATCAATGTGCAGAGCTCGCAACAGCTCGTCTTTGCGATTGTCACTATTTGCGCTACACTGCTGTTTTATCGACATGAAAAAGATTTGGGCATGAACATTAAAACATTACGTTGGGTTGGGTTCCTAGAAGGTATTTCATTCTTATTGTTGTTATTTATTGCTATGCCCATGAAATATATGTTCGATAACCCAATTTTAGTGAAATATGTAGGTATGGGACACGGCGTATTGTTTATCGCATTTTTAGTGGTGCTTTTTGTGGTTTGTGAAAAACAAAAATGGTCTCTTAAAATGTTTATTTTGGGCTTAATTGCTTCAATTTTACCTTTTGGCCCATTTGTTTTTGATGCTAAATTGAAAAAGATGGAACAACCAGTACAAGCTTAATCTGCAAGTCCTTTTCAGCTTTCATCATATTACACATTTTCTCAACTTTAATTTATAAATCAAATGTTTGCAAGGTGATGCCACATCACCTTGTTTTATGATGCAGCTGAAAAATTTAACCCCTTAAAACTGCCCTGCAGCAACTCGCTCCTGCATCACCTGTTTAAGCATCATGCGTGGCAAACTAAACCAGAGCGTTATCAGCACCAAACAAGCCAAACTATACGCCCAAATATCAAACCGCATATATAAAACACGCACCAGTTCAATCACAATAAAAAAGCACAGCATCAATATCATTGAAACACTAGCAGCAACAGTACCTTTAGACACTTCCGATGACATTAAGGCGAAACGGTATAAGACTGAGAAGCTCATTCCCTCACCAAAACTAATCAAGCTCATACCAATCACCAAACACCAAACAAAATAGCTTTGCCAAATTGCCCCCAATACGATCAGCACACTACCCAACAACATTAAAGGTAAACCAATCAAGACTGTTTTTCCTAAAGGTAAACGGTCAATGACTTTCATCAGTACCAGATTGCCTAAAATCAAACCACCCAAAACAGGAAACTGCGCCAAACCGTATTGCAGACTACTAAAGCCTAACTCTTCCACCAACATCACAGGAGATAACGCAATCCACAACATTAAAGGCATGCTCAATAAGGGCAGCGCCAATGTCAAACCTAAGAATCTGGTATTTTGAAAAACTTGTTTAAAATCATCCCATACATCTCGAAATGGAGGTTTGGAAATACGCTGCTGATTTTCAGGCATTTTGGCTTTCAGTCCAAACCAACTCAAAAATGCCAACAGTGCTATGCCGATAAAACCCCAATGCCAAGAAACATGCTCAATCATAAATGCACCTAAGACTGGGCCGAGCAAGGGAGCAAGTAAAGACACGTTCGCCATGAGTGCCATGACTTTAATTGCATCACGTTCTGCAAAATTTTCCTGAATAGCCGCATAACCGACTGCACTAATGACTGACAAACCAAAACCTTGAAAAAAACGAAAAACAAGGAAGCTTTCAATATTCTGAGTCAATAAGATCAATAAACAGGTTAGGGTAAAAAATGCCACGCCGCCCAATAATACTTTTTTGCGTCCCAAACGGTCAGAGAGTGGCCCCAATAACCACGCCACACAAGCACCCCCCAGCAAATAAAATGACATGGACGAAGCTGCCCATGCACTACTGACACCAAAATCTTGTGTGACGGCCAACATTGCGGGTTGAACCAAGTCATTGCCAATATAAACCGCGAACTCAAACAAGACCAAAGCCAAGGGAAACATGAGTGTGGCACGTTGAATGGTATTTTTTTGCTGCTGTGGCATGAGTTATAAAGGACAAAACGATGCAAGTCAGCCGCGTTTAGCCCATAAAAATAGAAAATTGAGCTGCAGTTTAACAGAGTTGAATGGCAAATTTATGGCGCATTTTTTAAGTCCGTTAAATAAATTGCGGCACTTGATGTGACATCAGACCAAGTTAGGCATCACCTCCTTCAGCGGGTTAAGGCGATACGGTATTGCCCAATTCATAATATGAAAATACCGAAAGTACAGGATAAAACTACCCACGGCAATGAGGCGATCATTACAGTGTAGAAATGCTAGCGTTTTGATGGACATGCTGCGCTCACACGTTTTTGAATCGAATGAAGTCATCCTAAATAAAAGCTGTGGATAACACGAGTATTATCCACAGACGCTTTGTTGCATTTTTAGAACATCATGCAAGATTTACCTAAGCCCTACAGCAATTTAAGGACATTTTTTGCTTTGGAAAGTCTTGGTATTTTTACCACGTGCGCATAAGTAAGCGGTTTGCACATCACCCTGCTGCCATTGTCCATTAATATTTTTAAAGTGATAAATACTACGAATTGAACGTACCGAATCATCCATTAAGCCTGTTTCGGTAATTTTTACTTCTGCCGCAGTTGGTGCTTCGACACGGTTAAAGTATTGACGAATTTCAACGGTAGCCAATTCTTTACGCAAATCTGGACGTTGTTTGAGTACCTGCGCCAAAGGTGTTTCTGCAGGCGTAACTTGTGAAATAATATTCTGTGTAGTCGCACAGCCTGACAATAACGCAACACCCAATGCGGAAACCGTGATTAAACGCAACATAACTCCTCCAAAATGTTGATTATTATTTATGCTTCTATGATGCCCTGTTAGCGCAGAAACGCTAGAACAGAAATGTAAAATTAAAACAGCGGCATAAAAAAACGCATCACGAGGATGCGTTTTTCAATTCACTTAAATAAATGAAAGGCGAAAGGAATTACAAATCAAATAATTTGCCTGGGTTCATAATGCCTTGAGGGTCAAAAACCTTTTTCAACGCTTTCATATATTCAATTTCTTCAGCCGAACGTGAATATTCCAAATATGGTTTTTTGGTCATGCCTACACCGTGTTCTGCAGAAATAGAACCATCATATTTCTTCACAGTATCAAATACATACTTATTTACCACCTGACATTTGGCAAAGAATTCGTCTTTGCTTAAATCGGCAGGTTTAAGAATGTTCAGGTGCAAGTTACCATCACCAATATGGCCGAACCAGCAAATTTCAAAGTCAGGATAGTTTTCTGCCACAATTGCATCAATTTCCTGAATAAATGCAGGAACATGAGTAATCAATACTGAAATATCGTTTTTATATGGAATAAACGGTGCAATCGACTCAGAAATGTCTTCACGCAAACGCCATAAACTTTCAACTTGGTCTAGGCTTTGGCTCAATACGCCATCCATCACCCAGCCTTGTTCCATACAGTGTTCAAAAATTTCCATCGCCTTGTCCATAATTGGTTCAAATGGCGCTTCAAATTCAAGCAACACATAGAATGGACATTGAGTTTCAAATGGACGTTGCACATGGCCATGATCCAACACTTTCTGCATCGCCAATTCACCAAAGAATTCAAATGCAGTCAGATCAATTTTGGCTTGGAAGGCATGTAATACAGGCATCACTGAATTAAAATCAGGCACACCCAATACCATCACTTGCAAATCTTGCGGTTGGCGTTCTAGCTTAATTTCAGCTTCGGTCACTAAACCGAGTGTACCTTCACCGCCAATAAATAAATGTTGCAGCGCATAACCCGTTGCATTTTTGATCATGCCTTTGTTCAGACGCAGGATATCTCCTTTGCCTGTTACCACAGTCAGACCCAACACCCAGTTACGAGTCATGCCGTATTTAATAACTTTAATACCGCCTGCGTTGGTGCCAATGTTACCGCCAATTTGTGAAGAACCTGAAGAGGCGAAATCGACCGGATAATACATACCCTGTTCTTCTGCATAGTTTTGCAGTTGTTCAGTCACAACACCCGCTTGTACGCGCACCATACGGTCTGCAGGGAAAAACTCCAAGATTTGATTCATCTTGTCCATGCTCACCACAATTTCACCATTGGCTGCTACTGCACCCGCAGACAAACCTGTACGTCCGCCCGATGGCGTAATTGCAACCTTAAACTGATTGGCCAGTTTCACAATAGCTTGCACTTGTTCCGTACTGGATGGAAAAACGATGACCGATGGATTCGGATCAAAATGCTTTGTATGGTCACGACCCCAGTTTTGGAGGCTATCGGCATCCGTTTTAATACGGTTTTCACCGACTATTGCCGTTAATTGGGTCAATAACTCAGGGGTTAAAGCGACTGGAGCATTCATCGTTTGCAGACCTAGCAAGAATTAAACAGGAAGAAAAGCGACTGTCTGCATATCTTGATCAATTTGAAGATACTGCAGACTAAATATGTGCATCAAAGCAACAGCTTGGGTTGGCTTTCATGTGTGCCGCTTATTATAAGCGATTTTTTTGAAAAACCTGTGAATATTGGCAATTCCGATAATATAACGTGGTAAGAACAGGGTAATTTTGGGCAATATTTCTGAAAGAGATTATATCTGACAAAAAATACCTGCACTCTTGGTCATAAAGGAAATGTATATCGACCCATCTCCTATGTTATCATACCGCCACTAAATTTGGCCTTTGTAGCGGAGCCGTAATGAGCCAACATCTTTCACTACCTAAAGATAAAATTCGTTTCTTGTTGTTAGAAGGCGTACACCAGAACGCAATCGACGTGTTAAATGCAGCGGGTTATACCAACATCGATTATCGTAAAACAGCGCTTGAGGGCGATGCGTTAAAAGAAGCGATTAAAGATGCACATTTCATCGGAATTCGTTCACGCACACAGCTGACTGAAGAAGTTTTTGAAGCTGCGAACAAGCTAATTGCTGTAGGTTGTTTCTGTATTGGTACAAACCAAGTGAACTTAACTGCAGCAATGGAACGTGGTATTCCAGTTTTCAATGCCCCTTATTCAAACACCCGTTCGGTTGCAGAATTGGTATTGGCTGAAGCAATTTTATTGCTACGTCGCGTACCTGAAAAATCAACCGATACACATGCAGGTGGCTGGAACAAGTCTGCTGTAGGTTCATTTGAAACACGGGGTAAAACTTTAGGTATCGTGGGTTACGGTTCAATCGGTTCTCAACTTTCAGTATTGGCTGAAAGCTTGGGTATGCACGTCATTTATTATGATGCTGTGACCAAATTACCGTTAGGTAATGCACGTCAAGTTGGCTCTATGGGCGAATTATTGGCAAATGCTGACGTGGTTTCTTTACACGTTCCAGATGTACCCTCTACCCGCAATTTCATGGCAAAAGAACAATTTGCACAAATGAAAGAAGGCGCAATTTTCATTAACGCGGCACGTGGTACTTGTGTGGTGATTGAAGATTTGGCAGATGCCATCAAGTCTGGTCATATTGCAGGTGCTGCAGTTGACGTATTCCCGAAAGAACCAAAAGCCAATGGTGAAGAATTTGTTTCCCCACTACGTAACCTACCAAACGTGATTTTAACACCGCACGTGGGTGGTTCGACCATGGAAGCGCAAGCGAACATTGGTTTAGAAGTGGCAGAGAAATTTGTTGCATATTCAGATAAAGGTATGACTTTGTCTGCAGTGAACTTCCCTGAAATTGCACTGCCATTGACTGAAGGCAAGCACCGTTTATTGCATATTCACCAAAACATTCCAGGTGTATTGTCTAAAATCAACAACTTGTTTGCTGAACATGGCATCAACATCTCTGGTCAATCACTTATGACCAAAGGTGATGTCGGTTATTTAGTAATGGACGTTGATGCAACTGCATCGAAAGAAGCACTAGATACTTTACACGAAGTTGAAGGCACAATTCGCGTACGTGTCTTGTTCTAAGACCACACGCTGATGCTACAAAAAACCACAGTCTTAGTACTGTGGTTTTTTATGTCTGATCTATGGGCATGACCTTGAGTTTCCACAGCTCTGCATTTTTAAACTTGCTATAATCTGCCTGACTTTCTCATTTCCCCACTGTTGAGTATTTTTCTGCCCCATGCCAAACGCCCAACTCACTGCGGTGTTGTTCATGGTTTTATCCATGATCTCCTATCAAATCAGTGCTTCTTTTGCCAAACAATTGTTTCAGGTGCTTGACCCGCTTACTGTGACGATTTTGCGACTGTGCTTTGCCAGTGTAATTGTGGCAATCATGTTTCGCTCATGGCAAATTCTGTCGCGGCTCGCACATTTAAAATGGCGTGATTTATTGTGCTATAGCGCAGCCTTGGGCTTAATGAATATTCTGTTTTATCTGTCTTTGGGCAAGTTGCCGCAAGGTATTGCGGTGGGTTTAGAGTTTGTCGGGCCTTTGGGCTTGGCTTTATTGTCCATTCAAAACCGTAAAGATTATGTCTGGGTATTGTTGGCGATTTTAGGCATTATTCTTATGGTGCCTTGGGGACAAGCGCAGGGAGATCATTTTAGTCTGTTTGGTGCAGCATGTGCCTTAGGTGCAGGATTGTGCTGGGCTTTTTATATTTATTTTGGGCAAAAAGTGGTGCAACAAAATATTGGCATGCACGCGCTGACCATCGCCATCAGTATTTCGGCTTTGGCTTTGATTCCCTTCGGACTGTATAACAATGCCCCCGCACTGTTTGAAACCCAGTATTGGGGTAAGGCGCTTGCCATTGCAGTGCTTGCCACGGCCATTCCTTATGCGCTGGATTTACAAGCCTTAAAACAACTCAGCAAAATGAGTTATGGCACACTGTCCAGTTTGTCGCCTGCTTTGGCTGCACTGACAGGCTTGGTATTGTTGGGTGAGAAAATTACTTCACTGCAATGGCTCGCCTTATGCTGCATTATGTTAGCTTCGGTCGGTGTTACTTTTAGAGCAGTAAAAAAATCCAAACAGCCGCAGAATGTTTAAACCAAACTGTTTTTAGACATCTGTTGGTATTTTTCATACTCTGCCAAATATTGCTTGGCTAGACTTTGTTTTTGCTGTTCAGACAAAATTTTGCCTGCCTGCTGAAAAAAGCCATGTTCTTCTTCTTTTAAATGATGATGCACTTTATCTGACAGTTGCTTGGCAATTGCCAGCCAACCCGTGTTGCTCATTTCCGTTTCGGTTAATTGTTCGAGTAATTCATCCATTTGATGATGCTCTGCCAAAGCATGGCGAGTGATATTTAAACCCGCATCAGTCATCATTAAGGGAATATAAAAATAGCGATCTTCTGCCACTGCATGCGCAAATAATTCATTTTTAAGTTGTTCAAATATCGCTCTACGTTCAGGGCTATCACCTGAAGTTTGCGTCAGTTGGTGGGCTAAATTTCGTTGAATGTCGTGACTTTGGCGTAAAGCTTCAAAAATATTCATGTGCAGACCTCTGTTTTTTACCTATGCGCGGCGAACAGATTGATAAAAATCTACTCGCACATCCACATCGGTTTTGGAGTCAGTTTTTTAATTTCGTTTTAATCCTCTAAGTACTGTATAGAGGATCAATCCAAAATCCTGCAACTATTTGTATAAAAAGCTTTAATTCACTTACTCACTTTATTCAAGTTATGTATCTGAGCAAAATTTAGAGATTTAAAACCCGTTTCGGTACCAAGCGCTTTTTATCTGTAATTTCAGCCAAACCTAAACACTTTTCACCATCAAACACCAATATTTGTGCAACAGCAGGATGCTCGATATTACTTTCCATGCCTCGGCTAAAATATTCAGCCCGACCTTCAGGCACCTGAACCTGTGGAAAATGCTGTACAGGCGCATAAGCAGGCAGCAATAAGGCTTCACGTTCCGCTTCGCTTAAACTTTCCAAATATTCAATGCTATAGCTTGGAATCAGGTCAAAATGCCCCGTTTTAATCCGATGCAAATAAGTCAGGTGTCCATAAGTACCTAAAGCTTTGGCAATATCTTCACCCAACACACGGATATACGTGCCTTTGGAACAGGTAACATCCAGCGTGATACTGTTTTCGGTAAAGGACAGTAACTCAATCGCATAAATGGTAACTGGGCGCGCTTCACGTTCAATTTCTATGCCTTGACGAGCTAACTCATATAACGGACGACCTTCTTTTTTTAAGGCAGAATACATGGGCGGAACTTGCATAATATCGCCCTGAAACTGCGTCAAAACCTGTTCAATTTTTTCTTGGCTCAATGCTGGCACAACTTGCTGTAACAAGACTTCACCTTCTACATCACCTGTCGTGGTGCTATGCCCGAATTGAATGGTGGTCTGATAGCGTTTTATAGAATCGAGTAAATAATGTGAAAACTTGGTCGCTTCACCTAAACAAATAGGCAACAAACCTGAAGCCAATGGGTCTAATGCCCCCGTATGCCCTGCTTTTTGCGCCCGATACAACCAGCGTACTTTTTGCAAAGCCGCATTGGAACTGATGCCCAAAGGTTTATTTAATAAAAACACACCACTAATGGCACGACGCTGAATTTTAGCCGCAGATGATTTCATAGCAAAAAGTAAGTCAAAGCAAAACTGCATCATGGTAACAATCTGCCGCGATAAATGACAACATTTCTAGAACAGCGACTTACTTTTATGGCATATTTGAGCGCTTAGGATTAAAAAAATAAAATGGATAAACAGGTGCATTGAAATGCAGAAACATAAAATATGGATTGTTTTAGGCGTAGTGATACTGCTGATTGCGGCTTTGGTGTATTGGCTGATGCCACAATCAAACTCCCCCGATACATCACCCCAGCAAAGCTCAAATGATGAAACATCTCAAGCTTTGAGCATGCAGCAAGCCATGCAAAATAACCCTGCTGCAAATTTTTTAAGCCCAAGTCAGCAGGACACCGAAGTCAATTGTCAGCTTAAACTGGATGCAAGTAATCGTCTGATTGTGAATGAGCAAACCCGTAACTGTTTTGAATATTTTATTACCCAATATGGCGAAAAAAGCATTGAACAAATTCGTGGTGATTTTAAAAGGTATATTCAACAAGGACATAAAGAGCCTGCCTTATCGCTAATTTTAGATTTATGGCAGCGTTATTTGGACTATCGCAATGCGCTTGGACAACTGCAAGCACCGAATTTAAATCAGGAAGATCCGCAATATTACCGCAGCATTTTTAGCAGCATGCAAAATCTGCGTAAACAATATTTTTCTGATTATGAAATTGAAGGTTTATTTGGTACGGAAGATGCCTATCACGAATATACCCTAAAGCGCATGGCAGTCATGGATGATAAAAAATTATCTGAAGCTGAAAAAGCACGACAATTGCAGGAATTATTTAAACAATTACCTCAAGATTGGCAAGAAAATTTAGAACAGCTGAACACCTTGCAAGATTTACGCAGCTTGACTGCGGCAATTAAAGCACGTGGTGGTTCTGCTGCTGAAATCCGCCAAATGCGTTTAAATCTGGTTGGTCCTGAAGCAACTCAGCGTTTAGAACAATTAGATGGGCAACGCAGTCAGTGGAAATCACGAGTAGAGGATTATTTAAGTACGCGTGATCAAATCATGCAAAGTGGAATGAATGATCAAGCCAAGCAACAAGCCGTGAAACAATTACGCGGACAGCATTTTCAAAATCCACAAGAGCAATTGCGTTTAGAAACCTTTGAACAGGTACATGATCAAGGTGGAAAATTACCCTTTGCTGACTAACATATTGCATAGAACAACTGGGGCATGCAACATGCCCTATTTTTATGCCTGAAAAGCTGTTTTAGTACAAACCCACCACAACGATTTAATATACAAATGTCTATAAATATTAAATAGATATCAAGATGCATGTAGATTTACAAATCTCTGGGACAATGCGCAATAACTGTCCCCAAATGATATGTTTTTTCTAAATTACGCATGAAAAAATACCTGAGCGTACAAAAATTAGTCGTGGATGACTCACAATAACATGCCGTAAGCAACGGCAATTTGCATATCTGAGCTTTCAGGAGGGAAGCGACGTCACCACTTCACTTGTAATAAAAATAAAGAACACAGGATTGTTTTATGACCATCATATCTAACATACGGGCAATTACATTGGCTGTCACTGGCTGCTTGTTCGGCTCAATGGGTGCAGCTCAAGCGGATCCAAGCGTGTTGCCTATTCAGGAGCAGGTCAAATCTGACTATGCCAAAACCAAATATCCATTGCTCATGGTGCACGGCTGGCTCGGTTGGTCACGCATTGGCAATGACACGTTTAATATAGATTATTGGTATCAAATTTTGCCAGATATGGCACGTAATGGCGCAACCGTATTTGCCGCACAGCTCTCCCCTGCACATCGTACTGAATTTCGAGGTGAACAACTGATAGCCCAAGTCGAAGAAGTCATAGCAATCACAGGAAAATCCAAAGTCAATTTAATTGGTCACTCACATGGTGGACCAACAGTACGTTATGTAGCCGCGACCAAACCTGAATATGTGGCATCAATTACCGGTGTTGCAGGAACATTCCGTGGCTCCAAAGTTGCCGATGATATTCAAAATAATCGTTTATCACGCACCGCGTTTAATATTTTAGGCGACTACATGGTGGCTCCACTCATTACTTGGGTGCAGCAACAGCCAGATATGCCTGTCGATTTTGATGCATCGATGGCTTCTTTAACCGAAACAGCGTCTGCAGATTTTAACCGTCGTTTTCCAACCACAGCCTTGGCCGCAAATTGCAGCAGCAGCGGTGCCAAAGTAGATCGCGGAATTCATTACTATTCATGGACAGGTGTCGCTCAAGCCACCAATTTACTGGATATTGACACTGTTTTAATGCAACTCGGCCCACTGTCTTATGGCAATTTAGACAACGATGGCATGGTCGCACGTTGTAGTACCCACATTGGACACGTCATTCGTGACAACTACCGACTAAATCATACCGACCTTGCCAACATGATGTTTGGCTTAACGGGCTTGTTTGCACCTGACCCAGTTGCACTGTATCGACAACATGCCAACCGATTGAAATTACAAGGTTTGTAATAGTAAAGCTCATTTCAATCTTGGCAAAACCATCTTCCTGTGCTTGAAACTCAAGTGCAAGAAGTTCAATAACCATGAATCATTCAGAACTTGCAATCTAGCAAATTTCCTGAATAATGATATTTGACAATAGATATTGTCATGCTAGGAAAGCACAATAAAATAGAGGATGTTATATGAAATATGGATTATTCATTGCAGGCTTAATTGCGGCTAGTACCTTCAGTACCGCGCACGCATCCAATGCAGAACAGGTCAAATCTAACTTCGTGATCTCCAGTTATGCCAAAACCAAATATCCGATTGTGTTTACTCACGGTATGGCAGGCTTTATCAATATTGGTGGAGATCAGTTAGGTGTCGATTATTGGTACCAAATTTTACCCAATTTAGCACGTAACGGTGCTAACGCTTGGGCAACCCGCGTATCTCCATTTAACTCATCAGAAGTTCGTGGCGAACAATTGGCACAACAAGTCGATGAAATTCTTGCGATTACAGGTGCAAGCAAGGTCAACTTAATTGGTCACTCACATGGTGGACCAACCATTCGTTATGTTGCAGGCGTCATGCCTGCTCAAGTCGCCTCTTTAACTGCTGTCGGTGCACCGAATAAAGGCTCACCTGTGGCAGACTTTATTTTGAATGTACAAGGTGCACCGCTCGAAAAACCATTAATTGATATGGTCAATTTAGTGTCTAAAACCATTACTTGGGCACAAGGTTTAGATCCAAATAGCTATCCACATGACTCATTGGCAGGTGCCAACAGTTTGAGCACCACACGTTCAGCACAATTTAACAGCAAATTCCCAATGGGTATGCCAACGACAAGTTGTGGTGAGGGCGCTTATCAAGAAAAAGGCATCCAGTTCTATTCATTTACGGGCAATACGGCTGTCACTAATTTACTTGATCCAGACTCAGCCATGTTGGCGACCAGTTTGTTGATTGATAATGGTCGTGATAATGATGGTTTGGTATCACGCTGCAGCGCCAAATTTGGTAAAACCATTCGTGATAACTACTATTGGAACCACTTGGACGAAGTCAATCAACTCTTGGGCATGAAAGATATTTTTGCACCAGATCCTGTTGATGTGTATCGTCAACATGCCAATCGCTTAAAACTACAAGGTTTATAAACTCAAATAGCAGACATAAAAAATGCGCCTAAACGGCGCATTTTTTAGCTGTAAAGCAAAGTTAAAATTAACCTTGTTTACGTGCTGGTAATTTCTCACGAATACGTGCAGCTTTACCAGACAATTCGCGTAGGTAGTAAAGTTTAGCACGACGAACGTCACCACGACGTTTCACTTCGATTTTCGCAACGATTGGAGAGTGAGTTTGGAAAACACGCTCAACACCAACACCGCTAGAAATTTTACGTACTGTGAACGCAGAGTTCAAACCACGGTTTTTCTTCGCAATTACAACACCTTCAAATGCTTGAAGACGTTCACGATCACCTTCTTTTACTTTTACTTGAACGATAACTGTATCGCCTGGTGCAAAAGCTGGGATGTCTTGCTTAAGCTGTGCATTCTCAACAGCTTGTACTAAAGGATGCTTACCACTCATGGGGTATCTCCAATATGTGTGGGTCAGAAGAGGTCTGATTTCCACTGGGTATAGAGGCTAAAGCGCATAGACCCGATTGACTTTCCCTTTATGCCTGACCGCTTCAATGCATAAAGAGCCTATTTAAAAACTACAAACACACTGTCTGTAGCAATTTTGCTTAGACAAACCGATTACTTGGTCTGTCCTTGCGAATCTTTTAGCCATTTTTTTTGCTGCTTGCTCAACTCAACTTTTTCAATCAACTCAGGTCGACGCTCTAAAGTCCGTTGATAACGCTGCAAAAACCGCCATTTTTCAATATTGGCATGGTGTCCCGACTTTAGTACTTCAGGGACATCCAAACCTTCAAAATCGTCTGGCTTGGTATATTGTGGGCAATCTAAAAGACCATCCACAAAAGAGTCCTGCACATGAGATTGTTCATCAGACATTGCACCCGGAAGTCTCCGAATAATACTGTCCAACAACACCATCGCAGGTAGCTCACCACCCGATAAAACGTAATCTCCAATTGACCATTCCTGATCAACATAGTTTTGGATTAAACGCTCATCGACCCCTTCATAACGGCCACACAATACAATTAAGCCATCATATTCAACGAATTGTTGTACTGCAGTTTCGTTTAAGGTTTTACCTTGTGGCGACATATACACCACAGGTACATGAACTGCTCCTGCTTGCTGTGCAAGCTGTTTGGCATGCTGGATTGCTTGCGCCAAAGGCTCTGCCATCATCACCATACCTGGACCCCCACCAAATGGACGTTCATCCACCCGTTTGTAGTTGCCCTGTGCAAAATCACGTGGATTAATGCAATGAATTTGCATTAAATCGCGTTTTGCTGCGCGTCCGCTAATACCGTAAGCTGTAATCGCTTCAAACATTTCAGGAAAAAGCGTAATGACTGCAAAAAACACCGCAGACTCCTCTATTTTCCTGCTCTGCGAATCCTGAATGGATTAATAATCTACGCCCCAATTGACATAGATACGACCCGCTTCGAGATCAACGCGTTGTACCACATCTTTATGCCATGGAATCATACGCTCTTCACCATCGACGCTATCGGCAGTTGCGCGAACCACGATCACGTCATTGGCACCTGTTTCAAACAGTTCATGGATTTGACCGAGGTTTACTTCTTGTTCATCATCGTTCAGACCTAACACTGTTAGACCTTTTAAATCAGACCAATAATACTCGTCCACGCCCGGTTGAGGCAGTTGCGCTTTTGAAATCCAGATATTTGCGCCAACCAAGTTGTCTGCTGCGGTACGATCACTCACACCTTTTAAGCTGACCACCAAGCCTTTGCCATGTGGTTTCCAACGTTTTACATCGACCATTTGCCAACCTGCTTTGGTTTCAATGTACCAAGGCAGGTAGTCAAAGATGTTGCTCATAGGTTCTGTATTGGAATAGACCCAGAGCCACCCATTTAATCCATAAGCTGAACGTAGCTGTCCAATCTGAATACGATCTTCGGGTACATTCTGTGTTGGTGTCATGGGCTACCTACGACTTAATTTGTAAAAATTATGCAGCAGCTGCAGCTTTCTTCGCTTGAGCAGCTAAAGAAGCAACACGTTCAGACGGTTGAGCGCCTTGAGCAACCCAGTGTGCAAAACGGTCAGCATCTAAACGAAGTTTTTCTGCTTTACCTTGCGCTGTAGGGTTGAAGAAACCGATACGCTCGATGAAACGACCGTCACGCGCATTGCGGCTGTCAGTTACAACGATTTGATAGAATGGGCGCTTTTTAGCACCACCACGAGTAAGACGAATAACTACCATGATACAACCTTATAGTTTTTACGGATTATCCCTGTATCGACCATCGATACATTTCAAACCCCTTTCATAGAGGGCAGTATTTTACGTTATATTTGCGCTGAAAGAAAGAATAATTTAGATTTATCCACAGTTTTGAATTTGGATTTTTTTACAAAAAAGAGCATCTAGGAATGCTCTTTTAAGAGACTTCATCAAACGAGAATTAACGACTTTCCCAATTTGAAGAAGCAGAAACACTGCATGTCGTTCCTTTCTCCCAACATTTTTGTCCCTGGCTATTTAGCACCACTGCTCCATTACCATTTTGAACTGTTCCCGGTTTAGGTGCAGCCGTAAGTGTCCACGTTTGCGCCGCGGGTACAAGTGTGATGGTATATACGCTTCCTGAAGCAGGATAATCTTTACTTAAACCATTATTATCCAACTTTGCGTTTGTATAATTATGGTTCATTACATAATAGCTTTGCAAACGTTGTGCAATTTGCATCATTTCACCTTGTACATCTGCCCGATTGGTACGGATTTTGTACTGTGTGTAAGATGGATAAGCAATTGCTGCCAAGATGCCAATAATTGCGACAACAATCATTAATTCAATTAAAGTAAATCCTAAAGAGTATTTTTTCATTACCATGACTCGCTATAACTGCCACAATTTGCATAACCTGTCACTACATCTTTGACTTTTGTCATACAACGTAGACCATTACCTCTCAGTAATAAATCATAATTTTGAGGATCTTTCGGAAAACCACTGGTAGCGGCACATCCCCCTACTTTACAGCGCTCTACTTTTATTGCCCAATTTAAACCTTTAACTGACTGGGAATCTGCGGTTTCAACCCCCCCACTTTTTACAACAGTTAAAGGCTTTTTAGTATCGCTTGTCGGAGTACTCAAATCAGCATCTACCAGAGTTAAAACATATTTACCATCTGCTGCTGCTGAACCAACAGGAAGATACAAGGTTCCCGTAGAATTATTATAAGAGCTATAGATATAACTTGCGTCGAAGCCCTTATAACTGAAATTCTTGGATTTAAAGCGTTCTAGTTCGCTGGCTATACGCAAGGCCTCCTGTTTCGCAATCGCCAAATCCTGTTTTCGCATATATTGTTGATACGAAGGTACGGCAATGGCAGCAATAATTGCTACCACCACCACTGTAATCATTAGCTCAATTAATGTGAAGCCATGTGTTTTTTTCATGATTTACCCCTTAACGAGTTTCATACCAACGTAACTGTCTAAGTTTCGCTGTGGTGGTAAACTCCTGACATTCAGGTAAATTTGGGGTAGTGGTACAATTGAGCGTGGTTGGGCGGTTTACAATCAACCCAGTATTATTGGCACTACGACGTCCTTGACCTAAACCAGCACCCAAAATACCCGCACCAAGTTTTACGCGATTCGGTGCTGTCTGACCACTCGCATAAAAGTTTTCAGGACATTTTCCTGTAGGCAAACAGAACTGATAGACATAGCTGTCACCTTTGACACCTGCACCACACGAACCACCAATACCTGTACCATCACGATGAAACACATTGACATACAACATGCCATCTAAGGCATATAGCTCATTCATGCCTTTATAGACACCAGCTATATTCGAATAAATATATTTCCAACCATTATTACCAGTAACTGGAACGCCTGTACTAAAGTTATCATTTAGTGAAGTTAGTGAAATATTCTTTGTCCTTAATGCTGTAGTTCCAGAATCAACCAATGTATACAAATCAGTTCTTGCTACATCTTTATCATAAACTACAAATACACCGTCCGCTGCACTAACCGTGGATCCTGCCTGATTGTTTATACCTGATGCTGCGACTGCTCCAGCTAATGGAGAACTACGATTCCCTGAGCTAAATGCAACGGCTGCAACATAACCATCATCGCTGTCATGTATAGACACACTTGGCATTTCATAGAAGCGAGGGCTTGCCCCACCTGTTGCATGTTCATCAAATAAGCGTACAACACGTTTAGCAAAATTCGCTTTTTTAGCACTTGCATCGGCACCCGTGGCAGCGTTATTTAAGTCGACACGGAAACCTTGTCCACCTAAGTCACCAAAGTATAAGTTGTCGACCAAACCGTCGCTATCACGGTCAATAGCATTGATCTGGCTGACTACACTATATTTCATGTTAATGCTCGTTGCACTGGCATTGGTATAGGCTTCTGCACCACCTGCTGCTGTTGCATTGGCACTGGTCCACCAAAGCAAGTCGCCATTATTGGCATCAAACATATAGACACCAGCGCCTTTACCATTACTTTGATTATATTTGGCACATTCATAACCAATATTTTTAGCCGCAGTTTCTCCCGTAGCATTACATGCAGTAGTCGCACCTGTAGCATCATAACCACCACCTACAAACATGACTAGTTTTTTCTCTCCACCAAAATTCACATATGCAATAGTTGGTTTAGACCAACTTTGTCCCATATAACTTAAAGCGGTTACACCTGTAGTTGTGGAACTTGATTTATAAATTTTTGAGTGGGCTGGGTCGATGTGAAATTTGAGCTCTGGATTATCTAAGTCAGACAAATTCAAGGCGTAATAACTTTTGCCTCCCATACGCAAACCACCATAGACCCACTGCAAGCCTTTAATGGCAATATCATCACCACTGGCATTCTGTGCAACACGACCTGAATCCTTCACGGTCAATGTTCCATCTGCTTTTGCAACATACTGGGTATAAGCCGTCCACGGTGCATCTATACCGTAGAACAGGTTATTTTTGCCCAAGGTACTACTGGTTTCAGATAGAAAAGCATTCTTTTGATTTTGCATCATTTCGTTTGGCGCAAAGGCAAAAACCTCTTTACCACGATTTGCATCAGTTGCATTTTTGCCTGCCCGTACGACATGCAATAATCCTTGTGTACTACCGAATAATAAGTAATCGTCACGATCAGTGGTGTCAATAGTGCCAGAAGTGTATGAAATTTTACCTGACTGGGTCAGCAAGATAGGGGTTGAGTGCATGACCGAACCGACCTGACGTAGTTCAGGTTTGGTTATAAGGTCGGCCAAAGTAACCGTTCCTGTTGCAGCAACATTATAGCCGAGCAGGTTCAACCAATAGTTTTTATCTGGGTCATTGGCAAATAACGCTGTAGTGTCCGTACCAAATAAAGTCGTCACATTCACTTTTTTTAGTGAATTGGTTTCTCTTGCCGCATAAGGTGCCGCTGTACCTGTAATTTCCCGATTGGTATAAAGAGTACGGTTGGCAATTTTTTCATTTGTGCCATTGGTGCTTAAACCCAAAGGCAATTGTCCTTTCATACCTTCATCAGTCCAAAGACCTTTGGCGGCTGCGTTAAGCGAACCATCCGCCTTAATTAAGCGAATAGTTTTGCTTGCATTATATAATTCACCGTTAAAAATATGATATTTATTCATATTTCCGACCCAAAGCTGAGTAGACTCCTGAGGTTTCGGTGTAAATGATCCATAATAACCATAAGGTTGAATGCGTAGTGGATTCAATGCGTCTTGTGGTAGGGTAGGCGAACCTGTGGCAATCGGCTCGAATTCAGGCCTAACATCATCCAAAAATTTCACCACACTGTCTACAACATCTTGTGTTGATTGTGCAGAATAGAAACCACCATTCCCATAGCCTCCAACACTACTTGGTAAATCAGGATGCGGCTTAGCTCCCCAGTTACAAGCATTTTGAGCATCAACACCTGTAATTAATGAGCAATTATAATAATCACGCAGCTCTGTCGTTCGCTCACCTCTGCTATTTATATAATTTAAACGACGAATAATCCGTTGTGCTTCAGGTTTTGCTGCATCTACAGTACGATCAACATTGAATACTGACCCAAAACCAACAACCGCAGTTTTAATTTCTAATCCTAAAGGGTTTCGATTAGGTGCAGTAGTAGATGCCCTTTGATTTCTTAGGGCTTTCGCAAACTCGCCAACAGCGGGCATACCATTATCAGGTTGTGTACCATTTGGTAATGTTCCCGTCGATGGAACACTAAAAGATGAGCCTGATGTCCCTAAAGCTGCTTGCATTAAAGGGACAGGTACAGGTGAGCTATTGGGTTCACCATCGGTTAAAAAGTATATGCCCTGTCCATTACATTGCGTATTACTGGTGGATAATGGACTTGAATAATTTGAGCCACTTTTAGAACTAGTCACAGATTTTGAAAATCCACTATAGCCAAGATCAGCCGCTGTATCCGTCACTTGGCTAGTCAAGAAGGTACGTATTTCATCATTCCATAAGCCTTGCCGAGTAGTCCAACCCCAAGAGCTATTGAGATAACCATTACTTGGGTTATAAGAATTACATCTTAATCCAGCCCACCCTACACACCTTGCATAAAGTGTTGATCCATTATAGACAAAGCTAACATATTGATCTTTATATCCAGTAATATTAGTTGTAGTATTTTCCCCCAACATGTATGCAGCCACTTCAGCATAAGCATTCGCGGTAGGTGTGCCTCCACTACCTTGTAAATCTGCAACCGCCGTTTTAATCGCTGTACGTTGTGCAGTGGTTAATAATGCTGCTGGAACAAGGATTTTACCACTTGTTCCATCTGCACTAGTAAATACATTGTCATTTCCACTTTGTGAAGAAAATTGCCCTATCCCAATAGCAACCGAATTTGAATCGATCTGATTACTATCCATCAGGGTAAAAATTGCATCTTTTAATTTCGTTAATCGATCGTAATGTTTATCTACACCAACGGTATAGTAGTATCTAGTACTATTTCCTCCGTCATTTTCAAGATTATTTAAAACTATATTTGAAGGTTGAGAATCTAAAACTGTACATGAACTAGTATTACTTGAACCGCCTGAACCACAATTAAACCATTTTGTATCTGTTGAGCACGTAAACCTGCCACAACTTGTTGTTTGAGTTCTAAGATAAAAATATTTTTTTACTCCATTACTTATACCACAATAATAACGTGTATACGATGGTGTAGTTCCTGATGGCTCTGCACCCAATGTATAAGCCGTATTTGGAGATAATTCACATGCCGACCCATCAGTCATCCGTACAGCACTCATACTCCCCGAAGTATCTAGCATCATAGTAATCGTAGTTTTACCACCAGTCGCATTACTATAAATATCAATATCACTCGCCTGCGAAACACTACTACAGACCATCATGGTCATCAGCGCCGAAACCGCCGTAGAAAGCACAATTCTTGAATTCAATGTTTTCATTTTTTTAATCCTCTTTCTTTACGATACCAACTTCGGCTGACCGCCAACGGTATAGTCCGAATGCTGCATGTTATAGGGAATACCTAACCCATCAAAACATGCCCCCACGGCCGAAGCCCGCTGCTTAAAACAGTTCTCTATTTGCGTAGTAGTCGCACCTGCAAAACTTGGTAAGACTGAAATGACAGTCGCCCCGATATTATGCATGGTTACCGGCACATTACTTTGTCCAAGACTTGTTCCTTTTGGCATACCACCAAATGGTGTAGAGGTTGTTGCATTTTTGGTTAAATACACTTGTGACAGCACTGCAGAACGCCCCATTGCAAACTGGTTGGCTTTACAAAAGCCATCAACACCAATCTTGGTCGTTGATCCATCCTCTGTAATCGCGCTAGCTTTAGATAATTTAAAGAAAGAATTTTCCGATGCGCGATAGCAAAATACCAATTCGTCATTTGCATTGGCAGACGAGTTAAAATAAGCAAACATACCATCCAAGGCCAGTTGTCTTTCAACCTCAGCAGGGTTTTCAATATTAAACAACGCTGAATCGGAGTTTTCTAACAACAACGCATTCACCTGACTATTGGTTGCAATTTTTAAACCCACAATCCCCATTTTTACCGCTATAGTCCCCAGTAATGTGATAACGATCAAAATGACCAATACCGTAATGAGTGTTGCACCTTTTTGTTGTTTCATGATGATGCTCCCAAGGTATTACGAATGGCGACCACTTGATTTACCGCCTGACGCAAATATCGCTTATTTACTGCTACATCCCCTGAAAGCGTGACTGGAGTTCCCGCAACATTAAAGCTGGTTTGAGTATTTAAACTTGCATCTGCACCAATTGTTCCCGTAGAACGAGACAAAATGCCAATATCCATAGAAACAACATTCAAATAGGTTTTGGAACAGGTATCTTCCACGATAGGTCTAGCACAAGCAGTGCGGATCGTATTCATCGCAGTAATATATTGATCAATTGTCATATAGCGTAACTGACCCGCAGGATTTTTTACCCCTAAGCGTACTTTAAACGCATCGACCCGCTGCATAATTTGTTGTGCATCGGTATCTAAACCGACTAGCCCTGCACCATCATAAGAAGCAGCATCACAATACAGCGAGTACGAGGTCGGCTCACCCGTGACTTGTTGTGGACTTTCTGCCACATAATAACGTTGCACAATAGTTTTCGAGGACGCATTCGTCACCTGTACGCCTTCGCAGTTAAAAATTGTACTTGTTGCAGGCGTGTATTGTATGGTTAAGCGATCACTTTTCCCTGTGGTGTTGTCAGTATCCTTATTTTGCAAAGTAACAAATTCAGCTTCTAAATTAGCTGTTGCTTGCAATGCAGTTGGTAGATTTTCTTTTTTAAAAATAATGCCTGAACCTATAACCCGACTATTTACTTTTTGCTCGGATAAAGTATTTAAATTGGTATGACGCAGATCATGTGTGACTAAAGATAAACCAAAATTAGCATTTTGCTGCAACTCACTCATGCCAGACTGCAAATTCAAAGAACGCTGACTACTCAAAAATACCGCCAAACCTGCTGCAACAATTAACAATCCTAATGCTAAAGCAATCATCAACTCCATGAGGGTGAAACCTGAGGTATATCGCTTATGAGCCATAGTTATATACCTCCATGATGATGCATTTCGCATTTGGTACATAAGCCGCACCATTGGTGCAATCAGAACTACTTGTACCATTGGTCGCTGTTGTTCCTTCCCACGCTACATATATACATTTTCGAACTAAGGTAGACCCTTGACAATTAAGCACATTCATCCTCATACCCAAGTCAGTTGCACGGCTGCTTACTAGTCTAAAATCGTATTTAGCCATATCTTCAGGGGAGCAAAATGCAGTTGCGCAATTCGTGGTATCGGTATTCGCAACATAACCCGCCAGCCCTGTTCGATTCATACGCATCCGCTCCGCCAAATCTCGGGCAATATTGGTCGCCTGAACATTCATCGTCGCTTCGTTGCTAGCCGTGATGGCTCTAATTTGTAATGCCACAAACCCCAATACAGCAATACTTAGAAGTACTAAAGCCACAAGCACCTCCACTAACCCAACTCCCGTTTGACGTTTCATCATTTTTATTATTCCTTCCCCTCAAGTCGGACAACTTGTTGCCGCTTTATTGTAAACAACCGTTCCACCCTTTTGTACATACACATATGCTTTTAACGCAGCATCACTACTGTGTTCAAAAATAAAGCACTGTCCGTTTGTGGAAACACTGGTCTGCCCCAAACGATTAAAAGTCACACTGCTATCCCCACTCGTTTTTGTGACATGCGTTGGCACCCAAGTTTTAAAAGGTGTTGCCACACTACTATCTAACGCTACGACCCGATCACTCTGTTTAAAAATCGCTTCAGACCTTGTTTCCGCCAATAAATCTACAAAATCACGCGTATCACTTATAAGTTGGTTTTTTCGAATTGTTTGGGTAAAAGAAGGCGCCGCCATCATCGCGATAATTGCCATCACCGCAATCGTCACCATCAACTCAATTAAGGTGAACCCATTTTCTTTTTTTCGCATACTCCCCCCCCAAGACACAGACGTTGCCCTATTAAAAATAATAACCAACAACTTTACAAAACCCTCACACTTCAGGACAAATGGCATAAAAAAGCAGATAACCGTCATTGAATGGTTATCTGCCTATTTTTAATCAATTTTTTAAAGTTTAATATGCTTCGCGGTTTAGGTCTGTGTTACAGGTATACGTAACTCTTTGGGCAAACTAAAGGTAATATTTTCTTCGCGGCCTGCCAGCTCTTCAGGTGCTGTTGCACCCCAATCCTGTAAGCGCTGTATCACCTGTTTAATTAAAATTTCAGGTGCAGATGCACCCGCAGTTACACCAATTTTTGTGTTCGGTTGAAACCATGCTTGTTCCAACTCGTCTGCATTATCCACCAAATAGGCGCGTTTCCCCATACGCTCAGCCAACTCACGTAAACGGTTAGAGTTAGATGAGTTTGGAGAACCAACCACCAACACCACATCACATTGATTGGCTAAGTCACGCACTGCATCCTGACGGTTTTGAGTGGCATAACAAATATCGTCTTTACGTGGCCCTTGAATATTCGGATATTTTTGGCGCAAGGCATCAATCACTTTGGCTGTATCATCAATCGACAAAGTAGTTTGCGTCACAAAAGCCACTTTATCTGGATGCTGAACCGCAAGTGCAGCCACATCATCTTCATCTTCCACCAAATAAATTTCGCCGCCATTTTTCTTGTCGTACTGACCCATCGTGCCTTCAACTTCGGGGTGTCCTTCGTGACCAATCAAAATCGCCTCTGTGCCTTCACGCGCATATTTGGTGACTTCAATATGTACTTTGGTGACCAACGGACAAGTCGCATCAAATACTTTTAAGCCACGACGCTCCGCTTCTTGCTGCACTGCTTTAGATACGCCATGTGCACTAAAAATCACGATATTGTCATCGGGCACTTCATCTAGCTCATCGACAAAAATTGCACCGCGCTGACGCAAGTCATCTACCACAAATTTATTGTGTACCACTTCGTGACGTACATATATAGGAGGGTTAAAACACTCAAGGGCACGATTTACAATCGCAATTGCTCGGTCTACACCTGCACAAAAACCACGTGGATTCGCCAATACAATTTCCATAGAACCCTCTATGTTGAAGTTAAATAGGTGGGATGTTTAAAAATTTATGCCAACAAAAGCCAACTTGGCTATTTTGTTTAAGGGGCGTCTACTCTAAAATAGAGAAGATATTTTATCATATCAGGAAAAATATCATGTCGGGTCTATTGTTTGTCGTTTCTGCCGCTTCAGGAACAGGCAAAACATCCCTCGTTAAAGCCCTGCTTGAGCGTGTGAATAATTTACACGTTTCAGTTTCTCACACAACACGCGGTCAACGTCCCGGCGAACTCGATGGTGTGCATTATCACTTCACGCAAAAACAAGATTTTATCGACTTGATAGAACAGGGCGGTTTTATTGAATATGCAGAAGTATTTGGCAATTATTACGGCACTGCGCAAGCAACCGTTAAAGAGCAGTTAGCCAAAGGTCACGATGTGTTACTTGAAATTGACTGGCAAGGTGCTCAGCAAGTACGCAATCTTTTTCCTGAATCGAAGCAAATTTTTATTCTTCCACCAAGCCAGTTTGATTTACGTGAGCGCTTGTCTAACCGTGGCACCGATACAGTCGATGTGATTGAGCATCGTTTGGGCTGCGCAGTTGAAGACATGCAGCAATATGTCAATTTTGACTATGTGATTATTAATGATGACTTTAATAAAGCCCTGCACGATTTAGAAGCAGTGATTATTGCCAACCGTTTGGTGACGGCGCAGCAGGCACATCGTCATCAAGCCTTGATTGAAAAGTTAATTAGCCCGCCAAGCGCGTGATTAAAACTTGAGTCTATAAGCAAAGCACCTTATACTGCACAGTCTGTTTAAATTTATTATTCGAACGAGAATTCTTATGGCACGCGTTACCGTTGAAGATTGTTTAGACCATGTAGACAACCGCTTTGAGCTTGTACTAGTGGCAAGCAAGCGCGCGCGTCAATTGGCACGTCAAGGCATTGAACCAACTGTAGAATGGGACAATGACAAGCCAACTGTAGTGGCATTACGTGAAATTGCTGTGGGTCATGTGTCTAAAGACATTTTGAAACAACGTGATCAAGACTATCAAACTTCAAGTCTTGACCTCGCACTTTCAGCAAATAACTTGAATTTAGATGGTTTTTCTTTCCAATAAGAACGACTTTCTGAAAAAGCCTAGTATTTTACTAGGCTTTTTTGTTGTCTGAACTTTAATCTTGCGCTAAAAACCGTTATAACATAAGGAGCAAGACCCTGTTTATTAGTGCCAAATTTATCACTATTTTGGCATGAAAAAATTTGACAAGTCATGCAATATGCTTTTCATTATAAGGTCTAACTGTATATTCGTTATCACTTGTATTTTAAAGGGTGTTATATGCCAGGCACGATGGTCAGCCAAGCCAAACAACAGCTTCAAGCCATGATCGAACCTTACCTAAGTGTAAGTGATGTCGAACAGGTGCTTACGGCTTGCGATTATGCCGAACATGCGCATGATGGCGTTACCCGTAAAAGCGGTGAACCGTATGTGTTACACCCTATTGCGGTGAGTTGTATCTTGGCGCACATGCGTTTGGATGCCGATACCCTGATTGCCGCCCTATTGCATGATGTTATTGAAGATACTGACTTCAGCAAGGATGACATCACAGAGAAATTTGGGCGCACAGTTGCCGAACTAGTCGATGGTGTGACCAAACTTAGCCATTCCAGTGACAAGGAATACAACAAAGCCGCATCGTTCCGTAAAATTCTGCAAGCGACCTTACAGGACCCACGTGTCATTATTGTGAAACTGGCAGACCGTTATCACAACATGACCACATTGGATGCCTTGCGACCAGATAAACGTGCCCGCATCGCTCAAGAAACCTTTGATGTGTTTGTGCCGATGGCGCGTATTGTCGGTATGAATGAAATGGCCGATAACCTCGAACATCTGTGTTATCAAAACCTTGACCTAGATATGTATAACGATGTGCAAGCTGCCCTGTTGCACACCAAGCCAAAACGCTGCGAATACCAATCTAAATGGGAACAAAACCTTGCCGACCTGCTACAAGACAATCAAATTGCAGGTCGTATTAAAAAGAAAAATAACAATATTGAATTACTGCGCCACTTTGTAAAGAACGATATTGATCTACAAGAACTAACCCATAGCCACGCCTTTGAAATTATTTTACAAAGCATTGCTGACTGTGACCGTTTAGCCGATATTTTACGCGACAGCTTTCAGGTCTTGTATTATGAAGATCATATTCGTCGCCCTCTGCCAGGCGGTAACCAATCACTGATGATGCGTCTAAAAGGTGAACAAACCACCTTATCACTCACCATTCAAACTGAACTGATGCGTAAAGCGGCACGTTTTGGTGTGGTCTTGGGTGAAAATGCTCCACAAGCTTGTCGTTCTGCCATTCAAGCCTCTATGAAAAGCTTGAATGTGTTGATTGATGGTGAATGTGCCAAAACTACATTTAGCGATTTACTGGATTATCTGCACCAAGAGAAAATTCATGTTTATACCCCGCACGGACATTTACATGAATTGCCGCAAGGTGCCACCGCTGTTGATTTTGCCTATGCAGCCAGTTTGTTCTTAGGTAACCACGCAGTCGGTACAAAAATTAATGGTGAAAGCAAACCGCTGTCAACACCACTGATTAGCGGGCAAGTGGTCGAAATCATCACCGATGTTTTAGCCACACCAAACCCAGACTGGCTGAGTTTTATTAATACCCAAAAAGCCCGTCGTGCCTTACAAAATATTTTGCGTGATCAAGATATTGAAGAACAGCGTTTGGTGGGTCAGCAAGCCCTGAACCGTGCACTAAAATTATTTAATCACTCAATTCAGGACTTAACCGAAGCCGATTGGTTGAATGTGTTGCAATGGCGTCATATCGACTCCAAAGACCGTTTATTTGAGCAAATTGCAGTCGGTGATTTATTGCCCCAGTTGGTGGCAAATCACATTTACGCACTTGATCAGGACAGCAACGAACATTCTGACCGTCTGATTCAAGGCACAGAAGGCATTGATGTGAAATATGCACACTGTTGCAACCCTGTGCTAGGCGACCCGATTCAGGGCAACTTGTCACGTCGTGGTTTGATTGTGCATCGTGCGCGCTGCAACAACTTACTGCATGAGCAGCATCAACATCCTGAAAACATCATGCCACTACAATGGACTTCAGAAGATGTCGATGACGTGAGTTTTACCGCTTACCTCAGCATTGATATGGATATGAATGACGAACAAATTTCCGATTTGATCTATCAATGTCGTAAGGCCAAAACGGGTGTGGAAATGGTACGCAGCCACGATGGCAAGACTCATGTGAATATTGTGGTCAATAACCGTAAGCAAATTGCCAAAATTATTCGTGATTTGCGTATGCACTACGGTTTCCCACGGATTAGCCGTTTAGCGCGCCCCATCAGCATTGCCGAAGAAGCCAAAGCTTGTTAATTCAATGCGCTGCATGGTGATATTGCCGCACATTCAAGCGATTTTGCATAACTGACTCATCAGGCTACTGAAAGCTAGTCGAATGGTCTATGATGTTCGTACATTATTTTAGGAGAAATCAATGTCTCGCCAAGTCATCCATACTGAAAATGCACCTGCAGCAATTGGTACTTACTCTCAAGCCATTTTAGTGGGCAATACGGTTTATTTATCAGGTCAAATTGGTTTAGACCCGTACAGCATGGAATTGGTAGAAGGCATTGAAGCGCAAATTCGCCGCGTATTTGATAACTTAAAGGCCGTTTGCGAAGCGGCGGGTGGCTCTTTGGCCGATATTGCCAAGCTCAATATTTTCCTGACGGATTTATCACACTTCCAATTGGTCAATCAGATTATGGGTGAATATTTTGCACAACCTTACCCTGCGCGTGCAGCCTTAGGTGTGGCCAGCTTACCTAAAGGTGCTTTAGTTGAAATGGATGGCGTTGTGATTATCAATTCATAAGTCATTATCATTCAAATACTTAAAAACAAATAAACGATGCCACCTATTAAGTGGCATTTTTTAATTCAAAAACCCAATTACAATAAATGACTTTTCAAATGATTTTTATTGACAAACGATAATAATTATCAATAATAACACTTATCTTATTTCAATTATTGTGGTTGCATTCATGTACGTTTGCTTATGCCGTGGTATTACAGATCAAGACATTAAAGAAGCCGTTGCCAATGGTGCAGACAGCTATCGTGAAATTCGCGATATGTTTGACTTGGGCACTTGTTGTGGTCGCTGTGCACCTGAAACTCGTGCCATCATCAGTGATGAAATTGCTCAAATTGCCTCTCGTCTTGCCATTGCTGCATAAAGTTCGTATTTTCCAATACATTCCCCACATTTAGTTATTTTAATTTTTTACTCGGTGTTTCCTCTCCCGCTTTCGACTACAGCGGGTTTTTCTTGTCTTACATTTCTTCACACCGCCTAGCTAATTGTTTTTGATTGCGATTTTCATTTGCCGTTCTATAAATCACTCGCCATTTTGTCCAGTCTTGTTTAAGATAGAAATATAGATTGCCTTAAGCGGTTTAAGGCAGAAATTGTTGATGGAGTGCTGCAATGAAAGGCAATCGTGATGTGATTAATCAGTTAAACCAAGTGCTATATCATCACCTGACTGCAATTAACCAATATTTTTTACATTCACGTATGTTTAATGATTGGGGCATTGAACAACTCGGCTCGGCCGAATATAAAGAGTCGATTCGTCAAATGAAACATGCTGACAAAATTATTGAACGTATTTTATTTTTAGAAGGGCTGCCAAACTTACAACACTTGGGCAAATTGTATATCGGTCAGCATACAGTTGAAGTTTTGAACTGCGATGTGCGTAAAGTCCAAGAAAATATTGAAGCAATCCAAAAAGCGGTGGTTTTGGCAGAGCAACAACTGGACTATGTAACCCGTGATTTGGTTCAGGAAATTCTAGAGAAAGAAGAAGAGTACTTAGACTGGGCAACGACACAGCTTGATTTGGTTGAAACTGTGGGTATTGAAAACTATATTCAAAGTCAACTCTAAAATTCATCTCGTTTCAATCGCACAAAAGACTGGTTTTTCCAGTCTTTTGTTTTTAGAGAAGCACTTTAACTACAATTCAGCATCTTCCTCATCTCTCATGAAGATGTTTTCAATATCAATTTATATTTTTGCTGATACACATTTTTAATTCTTGGATTTATAAAAAAGTATTTATAACGCAAAAAAATGTTTCATGGGATGCATCTGTTGATGCAATATCCGAATAATAAAAATGCCATAATCCTGTTTTTTATAAAAAATAGCATGTTGATGATGATCATGACGGCGTATTCCCTCGCCAATATCTACACATACATAACCAATCAATGGTGAACTCACTAACAAATGAAAGGTATTTTCCAAATGTTGTGTGTATTGGTCAGCTTGAGCTACACCAAAATTAAGTAAGGTGTATTCATAAATAGCAGTGAAATCATCGACAGCTAAATTAGATAGTTTATACACGATGCTTCTGCTTCACTTGAGCAGCAATATCTTTTAGGCTGAGTGTACTTTCTCCACTGTTCTCACCTGCTTCAATCGCTTGCTTTAAAGCTGCAGTTTGATTTTCTTGCTGCTCCAATAATCTTAGTGCAGATCGCATCACTTCACTGGTTGAACCATAACGTCCAGATTCAATCAGTTTGCTCACAAAGTTATCGAGTTGTGGGCCAATTGTTACACTTGTAGTTCTCGCCATCAGCATGCCTTATTGTGTGAATAGATCATACAATTCTAACACAACTCCCTTTATCTGAACAAAAGTTCAGCATCTCTTTAAATTTTCGCACATGAAATCAATTTTATAATGAATACCCCCTCTCTTTTTAAAGAGAAGTTGGGAGAGATTTTCAACATTGAAAATTTTCACCATATTTGGCTCACTATTTTCAAATCCCCCTCCTTGCGCTACACAAATCAGCGCGGCTTTGCCTCATCCAATAAAGTCGCATAATCTACATTGACCTGCCACAAAGTGCTTAACAACCATAATTGCTTTTTGGCTTCTGCTTCATAACCGTTAAATGCTAATACGCGTGCATATTTCAATAAATCGTAGCGGGTTGGATAATTCAACACAATTTCATGGATATCCTGCAATTGTTCAGGCGTTTGTAGGCTATACGGATTTAAACGAATCCACGCAATGCGGCGGTTAAATTCTTCCAGTACCAAAATACGCTCTTGATGGGTGATTTTTTCAGGTGTGTGTTCGTAGCGTACCGACTGATTCAATTTAGGCACCATCACCTCATAATCACGATAAATCAGCATCAACAACAATGCGCCAAGTACAAAAGTACTGCGTAAATAAATTGCAGATAAAGTGAAGTTTTTAAACACCCGTTGTGATTGAACCATGCCGATAATAAAACCTACAGGCAGCAAGAAGTAGGCATAGTTTTGTGGAAATTCCAGCATGGCATGTACGCTAAATGCACCGAGCATTAAAATCCCCACAACCGATTCCACCGACTGGGTATATTTATGCAGCTGGTAAGCCCAATAGCCCAAATACGCCAAAAATGGTACGCCGAGTAACACACCATTCCAAAGTAAAAAGTCCAAAATAAAATTGTGTGCGCTACGAATCCACACAGGACCTTGAACAAATTCGCTAATCGTGACATACGCCACACTGGTTTGATGCCAACCATAACCCCACCACGGTTGATGTTCAATTGCAGCGAGCATTTGCTGCCAAATCACCAAACGTGACATATCACCTGTGGCGCGTTGTACCACATCACGAGATTGCACCGAAAGGTCTGCACTTTGTGAGAGCAATTGACTAAAAGCAGGTGCGATAAAAATTAACCCGATAAATGCGGCAAACCACAGCAAGCTATAGCGCCATTTAATCCGCATCACGCCACGGTATTGTTGATAGCCCAAATAGGTCAAGAGACACAGCGATGCCAACCATGACGTCCGCGATTGACTCAGTACCACACCCACCAAAATCATAGCAGCTGCAATCACAATCCACATGGTTTTAAGTTTTTGTTTTTCATATAAATATAAGCATGCCATGAGTGACATCACCAAAAAAGTCGCCATATTATTCGGTTGGGCGAAGTTGGCATATGGGCGTTGTCCAATTTTTATATCTACCATCATTGGCAGGTATTGATCGAGTGTGAGCCACTGGCAAATTGCCATGAATGCGGTGATACTTCCCACGCCAAGTAGCACATAACTAAAGCCTGCGAAGATGCGTTCACGTTCGATGCTGTTTTGAGTGAGGTTATAGCCCAAAATGATTGCCAGCCAAAAACTGAAGATATACACACTGCTGAGCAAGGCTTTGTCAAAGAAGTAGACTAAGCCTAAACTCCACTGAATGAGTGGAACACTGCACAGTGCCAGTAAGGGCAGGCTGATTTTGGGTATTTGTAATTTTTCTTTGAATAGGCAAGCGGCAAGCGCAAACAGGGCAAAAAATGCGTAAAGTTCGCCTGTATAGGTAACCCACGGCCGGTAGTGAATGGGCAATAGCCATGCAAGGGAGATGAGGGTGGCAGCCAAAAGTAGCAATGCAGATTTCATAAGAAAACTAGACTAAAAAACTGGCTCTATCTTATATTTTTTTTGGCAAGATGATAGTGCTTTGTGTAGCAAGCTTGATTGGAATTCTACCCTTTTTTGAAGTGGGATAATTGCATGAGGAATTCGAACATTCCCATTTTTAATCTAAGTAATTATTGCCACGGTCTTAGGTCTACTATTTTGATGATAGATGCGGATTCTTTATTGACCAAAACCACCATATCGACTGCATTGGCTTTTAAGGGTAGCCAAGCATCTGCACTTGGATATTTTGCTAAAGTTTTTTCAACTTCAGTTTTTGAATTGTATTGTTCTAATTCTGCAAGCGGCAATGCACGTTGTTGGATTTGGGTTGTGGCTTGAGTCAGTTCTACATAGCGTTCTGGGCGCTGTGCAAGAGAAATACCGCTAAATACTTCTGCAAACATTTCATCACTGCGTTGTTGTGTATCTTTGGCAAATTTAGTTGCCACATATTGCGGCTTAAACCATGAAGGTTGCTGGAATTGTGGTTGTGTTTGCTGGATATTCGTATCAACCAATTCATTTTTTCTAACCAATTCAAAACGATCTACATTATAAACTAACCATGCAGGACGACCTTGCTCAATGCTATATACGCCATAACATAAAGCCGCAATTTGAATGAGAATAATGACACTAAGATCAAATTTAAGTGTTTTTTTGCCTTCTTTATAGACTAATAAACCTAAAAGCGGTCCTAAAATTACGTCGATAACCAACAGCATTAAAAAGATATCCGTTACGCCAACTGCTGTGGCAAGTGGCGATGGATACCAACTATAAAGAACAAGTATTGATATCAAGCAAGCAATCAAAAAAGAAGCACTAAGATGACCAAGAAAAAAACCAATTCGTTTGGAAACTATATTCATGGTTTAAGTCCCTTATTATTCCACTCAAAGCTTAATGAATTATTATCTATATAGAGAGACTCTAAAGACAAATTAACATTATATAATTTATTTAATATGTCCAGATGTTGCATAGCTAATTCAGAGTGTCCATTAAAAGCTAACATCTGTGCATAGCGATACAAACTTATAGAATTAGGATAGCGATATGCAACATGTCTTGCCCACTCAGTTTTTTTATGATCCATGCCTGCCGCAGGCTCAGTTCTAAAAAAACGAATATACTCTCTCAATTGAGTTAACAGAATAATATCAGGAGTATCAGTATCACTATGTAATGTACCTATATTTTTCATTTCATATTGGAGTAACTCATTGTCTTTTTCAACTTTACGATATTCGACAAAAACCCAAATGTATGCAATTACAGTACAAAAAATAAATACATTTAAAGGTAAACTAGGTATATTGAATACCCTTATTTTTGGATCAATACTTTCTAATGCACCAATTATTAGACCGAATGGAATTAAGAAAAAAGCATACGCTAATGGATATTCCAACATTGCATGAGTAAGTATGGCGCCTAGCATGGATAGAGCAATAAAAACCTCTGGAGAGCTTGTTAATTTACTTAAACGATATAAGCGCCATAAAAAAACTGAAATAATTAAAATCCCTAACGGCAAACCATTCCAAAGCAACAAATCTATTAAAATATTATGACTATAATCAATAATTATAGGAACTGGTAGATCTTGCGTAACAGTTAGTTGTGCAACACTAATCTGATTCCACCCATACCCCCAAATAGGTTGTTGGTTTATAGCATATAACATCTGTTGCCAAAGCTCTAATCGCTCATACCCACTAGAAGCTCTTTCAGTGAATGCTCTTACCTGTGTTATATTTAAAAAATCTGAAATATAAGGTAAGCTAAATAAAATCACACAAAATATTACCAAGAAAATAAAAGGAATCATTTTATCTAAGCGAGAATTGATATCTCTATACTTCCAAACCCACCAAATTGAGAAAAAAAATAAAAAACACCAAGCAGTTCTAAACTGAGTCAATGCCAAACCAAAAAGAATAAATAAAGCTAAAATGCTTCCCACCTTATAATTAATTTTTTTATTTTCAAATAAATAAAATGTAGACAGAAGACCTAAGCAAAGAAAAGTTGCTAGATTATTAGGCTGAGCGAAATTTGCGAATGGTCTCCCCCCAGGAGGTAAGTCTGCCATCCAGATACTGCCATTTGCTAATAATAACCATTGTTGTAATTGTATATAAACTGAAATAATCGAAACAAATATAATAGATATAGAGATACTATATAGTACTTTAACTAAACCAAAAGACCTAGCTAGATTAAAACCACTAAATATAGAAAGTGAAAAACCAAGGAGATATATAAATACAATAACAGCATCACCAAAAAAAATATATTTTGAAATATGTATTGCAACCAAGGTATGCAAGAAATTAATAGGCTATAATAAAATAAAAAATGAATATGTACTTTTTTTGAACTGCTTATAACTAGAATCAGTAAAATCAATAATACAACAAACATCGCCATATCTTGATATACATTAAGCCAAAGCCCGTAATGATTTGGTAGTAAATAAGAAATACTAAATGCAACAAATAATATATATAATAGGTATTTTATTATCACAGTATTATTACCTAAAAAAAGGGGGTTATAAACACCCTTTTTTTTAGTTTCTTAATCACGGCAAGAAGCTGGTAAATATTTAACTAGATTAGGAGTAGTACTATCCGCTCCGCATTTCCAAGCACCAACACCTGTACCAATAGCTACAGCAGTTGTACCATCAGCTTGCAAAGGAGTCATAACAATTTTTCCACTCTTCGCCCCTTTTAAACTATCATCATTAGTTAGTGTCACGTTAATAATACCACCAGTAAGTGTGGTAACTTGCTGTACATATTTAGACACTTTTGATGCAGCATTAGTACCACCTGCTTCACAACCAAAATTACCCGCAGAAGGGATAGTTGAAGCTGCTTGAAATGCCTCAGTTACTGCTGTACGGCAAGTAGAACCTGCTAAAACAGCTTCAGATACTTTTGCGCGTACTGTGTAATCCTGATACGCAGGAAGCGCCACTGCAGCCAAAATACCAATGATCGCTACAACAATCATTAATTCATTACATTCCATAAGTCACTTTGTATGGACACGCTCCAAACTGTTGAATTCTATTCATTTACTCTATTTTATATTTTGTCCATATAGACATGCTTTTATAACGACAAATTTTTCACGTTTGTCCATATCCTAAAAAATGCGTAAAGTGTTAAAAACGTGTTTTAGTCCGCCTAATTAAAAATGAGCAATCACCAAAAGAAACTTCTGTATCTTACCGACCTTAAAATTTTATGTTTGTTATGCGTCATGCGAAATATAAAAAATTTTATGCTTAAAAACAGATGAATGATGACCAACAACGAGTTTATAGAAATACATCTAGATGCTGAAACAAAGCAATTGGCAGAACTAACTGCCACTACTCTAGGTTACGCTACACTCACCGAGTTTTTTATTTATTTAATTCAAAATCACGCACCGCAAGTTTTACAAGAACACGTTCATATTCAGTTAAGTCATGCTCAGTACGAGCAATTTGTTGAAATATGTCAAAATCAAAATAAGGTTCCTCCCCCGATTAAAACAGACTACCCAGCTTTTAGATAAAGAAAATTTTTAAGGAGCAGAAATGAAAATCATTACATGTGCTGAGCTACAAGAAAACTTAGCGGATATACTCGATTACGTTATAGACGATCATGCACCTGTACTTATTAATAGAGAAGATAAACAAGCCGAGGTGATAATAAGTCTAGATGATTGTAATGCCTTTAAAGAAACAGCGTACCTACTCAAAAGTCCTGCCAATGCAAAACGGTTACGCGACTCAATCGCGCAAATTGAAGCAACTGAAATAACGTGTCATAAACTCAGTATAGAGTGAGATTGAGATGCACAGACGATGGTAGAAATCGCGCCCTACTATACCCCAAAAATTTCAAGTGATAGACTTCAACATAAAGAACGACATCACAACACCTAAAAAGAACAACCGAATATATGTGATACGCATCACACAATGACAATATTTGTCCAAAGTACAAAATTCAACCTGACAATAATTGTCACTTTTTAACAAAAAAATACAGATGAATTTATAGTCTGAATTTTTTTATGTATAAGATGCTGTTTTTCTGTGTAAATTGTCTATAATAAAAGTTGGCACGTTTAGTGCTAACATTAAAATAGCTTACAAGGCTTATAATTAAATTAACAACATTTGTGGAGAATGTTATGAATACAATGCAGAAGGGCTTCACGCTCATCGAGCTTATGATTGTGGTCGCTATTATCGGTATTCTTGCTGCAATTGCGATTCCTGCATACCAAGACTACATCGCGCGTACACAAGCGTCAGAAGCTGTTTCTATGGCGGGCAGTAAAAAAACTGACATTACAGACAACTTGCAAAATGGTACATGTGGTACAGGTACTTATGCAGGTAAATATGTATCACAAATGGTAATTGGTGGTGGTACAGGTCCATGTACGTTAACTGCAACATTTAAGGCTACTGGTGTTTCATCGAAGATTAAGAGTAAAACTCTTACTTTAACAATGGATGCAAACACTGGTTCATTAGTAAAGACAGGTGGTGACATCGATAATAAATATGTACCAAAAGCAGTTTTGCCTTGATGATTTAACTTAAAAAAGCCCCTTAGGGGGCTTTTTTTATATTCAAAAATAATCAAAGTTGAGTGAGATATATATGCATAACAAATTAAAAGCCCACTTATTATTTGGTTTTTTTATTATCGTAGCGGGGTGGATTTATAGTCTAGGCTTAAAAGGTGGATTTTTATTTGATGATTTTTCTAATCTTGGTGATTTAGCTCGCTATGGTGATATGGGTGACTGGGAAAATGCGAAGCAATTTATTTTGAGCGGCCAGTCTGGCCCTACAGGACGACCTATTTCATTATTTAGTTTTTGGCTTACAGCCGAAGCATGGCCGAATAATCCCGCAATATTTAAAGCAATAAATATTTTGATTCATTTATTATGTGGGATTTTATTATATTTTGTTACCTGTCTGACTCTAAAAAGTTATGGTTATGAGCAGAAAAAAGTTATTTGGATATCTTTATTAGCAAGTTCAATTTGGTTATTACATCCTTATTTTGTATCAACAACGCTCTATATTGTACAACGGATGACTCAACTATGTTTGATGTTTATGCTGATAGGTATACTTGGATACTTTTACTCTAGGCAATATATAGAGATTCGGCCTAAATTCGCATATCTGGGAATGACGTTCTCTATCGGTTTTTTTACAATACTTGCGACATACAGTAAGGAAAATGGAGCTTTGTTACCATTATTAATATTGGTAATAGAGTATTGTCACCCGAGTAATCATCAAAGAATAAATAAACTTTGGAAGTTTGTCTTTTTAGTGATCCCATCAATTGCAATTTTGTATTTGATTGGAAGGGAACTGAACTTTGCTAATCATGTTTGGCCTAATAGGGATTTTAATCAAAAAGAACGATTACTTAGTGAATTTAGGATAATGTCGGAGTACTTATATAATCTATTCATCCCAAAAATCGAAGGTCGTGGTTTATTTCAAGATGGTTATCTAATTTCTAAAAGTTTATTAAATCCAATTTCTACATTATTATCAGCAATATTTTTAGGCTGTCTGTTTTGTGTAGCATTGTTGGTCAGAAAAAAAAGCCCATTAGTTGCACTTGCCATTTTGTTTTTCTTTTCTGCACATCTGATGGAATCAACAATATTAGGACTAGAATTATATTTTGAACATCGTAATTATATTGCAAGTATCTTTTTATTTTTACCTATTGCACTTTTGCTCTACAATTTGAGTCAACTAGAGAAATTTTATAAACTTTCTATAGTGTTCACTGTGCTTATTCTGAGTTCATTATCCTTTTTATTAATTCAACGAGTAAATTTATGGGCAGATAATAACAAACTACAAGTGTATTGGGCACAGAATAATCCAAAATCTGTTCGTGCTCAGAGTCTCTTGGCTTCCTATTATTTTAAAGCAGGAGATTACGCTAAAGCAGATCAAGTTTTAAATCAAGCTTCATTATATAATCCTAATAGTGGTTTACTTGCATTACATCGGATGCTTTATAAGACAGTGTTAAAAACAGCGAGTAAAGAAGACTTTGTGGCTTTAAAAGCTGTAATTCTAAAAGATAAAGTAGATCCCCAAGTGGTTTTTTGGATTAGAGATATCACTATTAATATTAGTGATGATCCTCAGTTAATGAATTTATATGCAAATGCAATGCGCTCCTTTTTACTTTGGACGAAAGATTCATCACCCTATCGATCTTTAGAAAAGTATGATGCTTTGGTTTATTTTTTAAGTGGAACTTTATGTGCTGCTGAAAAAAAATTGGACCAAGCCTATAACTACTATATGTTATCTTTAAATACTGGTTATGATCTGCAACAGGGGCTTACAATGGCTGCTTATTTGGGTAATCATGGTGGCATAGACCATGCCTTGAAACTATTAGATAGTATTGAAAATAGGAAATTAGAAGGTGGAGTCTCTTTACAAAGCTCGGCATATGGCGTTGAATTTTTAGTACTTAGAAAAGAGTTGTTAAAAGAAAAATATTTAAGAGAAAGGAGGAACGATTGAAGATAAGTGTTGTTTTACCTGCCAAAAACGAATCAGGGGCAATCGGGCAAACCATTGAACGCATTAAGCAGCTCAATATTGCCCATGAAATTATTGTGGTGAATGATGGTTCTACAGACCAAACGAAACAAGTTGCAGAATCTGCTGGAGCAAAAGTCGTCTCCCACCCCTACTCAAAAGGTAATGGTGCAGCCATTAAAACAGGCGCACGTACTGCAACGGGTGAAATTATTATATTTATGGATGCTGATGGACAGCATGATCCGCAAGACATCCCTCACTTACTAGAAAAAATTGAACAAGGCTATGACTTAGTTGTAGGTGCAAGACAAAAAGGCTCACAAGCTAGTGTTGGTCGTGGTATTGCCAATGCACTTTACAACAACCTAGCGACATATATGACTGAACAAAAAGTAGAAGACCTCACCTCTGGTTTTCGTGCAGTGAGAGCAGACAAATTCCGTGAATTCCTATATTTGTTGCCAAATGGATTTTCATACCCAACCACCAGCACCATGGCTTTTTTCCGTGCAGGTTACTCCGTAACTTATGTTCCAATACATGCAGCAAAACGCATAGGTAAAAGTCATATTCACCCCCTGAAAGACGGGGTACGCTTTTTTTTAATTATTTTTAAAATTGCCACACTATTTTCACCTTTAAAGATGTTTTTACCAATCGCTGTAGTGCTATTTTTAATGGGAACAGGTTGGTATGGCTATACTTTGTGGGATGCAGGTCGTTTTACTAATATGAGTGCTTTATTATATACGGGAAGTATTATGGTTTTTCTGATGGGGCTTATTTCAGAACAAATTACTAGCCTTATGTATAAAGATAGCGAATAATTAAGATGTTGGACATTATTTATCGTTTGTGGAAAACTTTAACTCAATTGGAAAAAAGAAAATTTGTTATTGTTCTTATTTTAACTATTTTAATGGCATTTTTAGAAACACTTGGTGTAATCTCAATTATGCCATTTTTAGCCGTGCTTTCTAGTCCTAATATCATTCAAAATGATCAAAAATTCCATTATTTTTATGTACTTTTAAATGCTACATCTTATACTAATTTTATTATTAAGTTAGGCCTGATTTCAATGGTGCTGATTATTTTGTCAGCTATTTTCAAAGTGATTCATTCTTATGGAACAAGTCGCTTTGTAAGTTTGCAGCGCCATTATTTATCGACTCGATTACTTTCGATATATTTAAAGCAAGATTATGAGTTCTTTATTCAGAAAAATAGTTCAGAACTAACAAAAAATATTCTTTCACAGATTGATCAATTGATTGATAATATTATTCAGCCTATCATGATTATAATATCATATGGCATAGTTATTTTTGCTATGATTATGTTGATATTTATGCATAATCCATATATGGCAATTACTGCATTTAGTTTGTTTTTAATGGTATATGTTTTAATTTATTTAGGGGTAAGAAAATTTCTAGGTCGAATTGGTCAGGAATTTCATCATGCGAATAGTGAGCGCTATAAAGCTTGTAATGAAGTCTTGGGTGGCATCAAAGATGTTAAAATTAACCATGCAGATCAAGGGTATCTTAAACATTTTCAAGAACAATCTCGAATTTTTGCAAGACATCTAGCCGCCAATCAAACTGTAGGGAATGTTCCCTTGTTGTTGGTTGAAGCAATGGGGTATTGTGCAATTATAGGATTAGCAATAGGCCTAGTATTAAATAATCAAAATATTTCTACAATATTGCCATCATTGGGTTTATTTGGTTTTGCTGCATATCGCATGTTGCCCGCAGCACAAAATATTTATCGTGCAATATCAAGTATGCGTTTTTCTTTAGATTCAGCCAATAAAATATTAGATGATTTGTACTTGCCTACTCAATTAGATCAAAAGCAGAATTATCCACAACTTAGCTTTAAAGACCGTATTGAGCTACGAAATGTAAGTTATGCTTACCCAAGTGACCCAAATAAAAATATATTAGAGAATTTTAGCCTTGTTATTCCTTGTAAGAGTAGTATTGGAATTATTGGAAAAAGCGGCTCGGGTAAAAGTACACTGATGGATATATTGCTTGGACTTTTAGAACCACAGCAAGGCGAGTTATTGGTGGATGGCATTGTTATTAATAAAAACAATGTGCATTCGTGGCAGAACTTAGTTGGCTATATTCCTCAATTTATTTACTTAGCAGATGATACAGTCGCTCAAAATATTGCGTTTGGTGTTCCAAAAGATAATATTGACATGGATGCTGTTATGAAGGCTGCAAAGGCAGCACAAATTCATGAGTTTATCCTAAATAACCTAAAAGATGGTTATGATACTTTTGTGGGTGAGCGTGGGGTTATGCTTTCTGGTGGGCAGCGTCAACGTATCGGGATTGCTCGAGCTTTATATAGGGACCCACAAGTGCTATTTATGGATGAAGCGACCAGTGCTTTAGACACAGAAACAGAGCAAGCAGTAAATGAGGCAATTCAAGGGTTGAGTGGGACAAAAACGATGGTGATTATTGCTCATCGAGAGAGTGCCGTGGCGAGATGTAATGGTATGATAATATTAGGGAAATGAACTTATGCTAAAATATTAGACCTCTTGCGTTAGTCGAAATTTAATCAGTGATAAGTTTTGATTTTTAAATAAATATCAAAGTCTAAAATAGTCAAAAATGATAATTTCGCAAGTGGCCTAATGTTCAGCTAAACTCTTTTATGGCGGAATAGTGATGTATACTACTGTAACAATAGGAATTATTTTTTATAACAATTCTACTGATGATATCCTAAAATGTTTTAGAGGTATTTTAAACCAGACAGCTATAGCTCAAATACCTGAAGTAATAGTAATTGATCAGGGAGGAGGTGAGAATGCTGATCATATACTTCAGTGGAAAGAATCCCAAGATAATTTAAGCTTCAATCTAGTTATTTTGAAAGGTGAAAATAAAGGCTTCGGAGGAGGTCATAACATCCTTGTAAATAATTCCACCTCTGATCTTTATCTTGCACTAAATCCAGATGGTTTTATGCATCCAACTTGCCTTGAGGAATTATTAACTTTAGCAAAAATTAAAAATTGGAATGGCTTGTTTGAAGCGATTCAAGAGCCAATAATGCATCCTAAATATTACGATCCTAATACAGGCCTTACAGATTGGTGTTCTGGTGCATGTTTACTCATGTCTAAGAGTATTTATAAGTATTTAAATGGGTTTGATGAAGATTTTTTCCTATATTGTGAGGATGTTGATATTTCTTGGCGTGCAAGAGCTAACAATATTCAATGTTTTACATGTAGTACGGCACTTTTTTTTCATTTTGCAGAAGATAGAAAGAGTAGGCAGATAGAGATTTGGAAATCTGCTATGATCTTGGCTTATAAATGGCGGTCTAAGAGTTTTTATAATTTTTCTAGGAAGATTTTAATGGAAATTTCTAATAATGCCGTACAATCAGTTGAAAAAAATATGCTAAATATAAAAAAACAATCACGCAAAAGCATTAGGAATGTTAGTCCTAGTTTTAATTATGGCTTGAATTTTAGTAAGCCGATGTGGAAGAAAGTTCAATATGAATAAGACGGTCTCTATAATTGTTCGGACTATGCCAGATAGACATAATTTTTTAGATAAATGCCTATTTATCTTGAGCGGGCAAAATTATGATGACCTTGAAATTATTGTCGTATGTCAGACAACAATTAATAATCAAGATTTAAGTTTAATAGAGCCTGTTTTATCGAGGTGGTCTATTTTTTTTGCTAAAAAAATAAAATTTATTCATCATTATGCTGATTTTGATGCGAGGTCAAAATCATTAAATATTGGGATCGATAATGCCACAGGTAGATATTTATCATTTTTAGATGATGATGATAAAATTTATCCAGATCATTTTAAGGTCTGCATTTCAAATTTAGAAAATAGCACTTTAGTTTGGTGCTTTACTAATTGTGACTGGGCTATTTATAATAAAGATGATCAATTAAATTATAGATATAATATTTTTCATGGAAATTATTATTCATTTTTAGAGCATTTAACCAAAAACTTTATACCAATACATTCATTTGTTATTGATACTTATAGATTGGAAAAAGTTTGTTATTTTAATGAAAGCTTGTCGAAATATGAGGATTATGACTTTTTGCTTCAATTAGCTTATAAGTATAAACCTTGCTACATACCATTAGAGTCAACTCAATATTGTCTCAGAGCAGATGGCAGTAATACAAATATTGCTGGTGTAGAGAATGAAGCTGTCATAAAAATGAAAAAACAGGAATGGAAAGTGGCAGGAGATTATATTAAGAATTTAAAGTTAGCACATTTTGGGTGGTGGGCGCTTGAGGTGGAGACAGTAACTTATTCAAGAGAGGATGTCTTTTACTATCGAAGCCTATGTGCTAGCTATTATAACTCTTTATCATGGCGCCTTATGAAGGTAATCAGAGCTGTGTTATATAGAGTATTGAAAGGCACTCAGTGCCCACCAGATAGGATTCCTGAGTCTGAGCAGGAGGCTAGATGGATTATGGAGAAAATTCAATCGTCATTTTCTTGGGAATTAACAGCGCCACTTCGTGTTGTGACCAGAGTCTTTAAATTCATAACAAAGAAGAATCGTCGATTATAAGGCTCTCTAATATGTTAATTATAACTAGTATAATTATACCTAGTGCTGGTCGTCGTCCTGAACTGTTACAAAGAGCAATTAAAAGTGCACTGATTGATGATGCAAAAATTCAAACAGAAGTTATTGTAATTTTGAATGGCAAAAATGGCATGCTTTTTGATGAAAGCACATTCTTTCAACATCCTTTACTCAAATATTATAAATTAGAGGAAGGGAATGTTTCTAAGGCTCGTAATTATGGATTATCTATTGCTCGAGGGGATTTAATTCGTTTTTTAGATGATGATGATTTTTTATATCCTAATGTGGCATATCAGCAGTATTTGGAATTATTTCATTCTAATGCAGATTTATCGACTTATGCTGGGGCGATAGAAGATGAATTTACACGTTATCAAATCATTGAGCCAATAAATATAGCAGATTATTGTGCTGCAACATTAAGTGATAAATGCCCAGCTTTAACTTTTGCTAGCGTTTATAAATCTAAGATTATTAAAAATTTAAAATGGGATGAAACTATTTGTATTGTTGAAGATGAAAAATGGATGAGAACAATTGCTGCAAGTACAGAAATCAAGTGGCTTAGAAGTAATGAAGTTGTAGCCGTATGGTATCAACATGATATTGATAGATTATCTCTTCCTATAGGGTATCCAGAACTTTATAGAAATAGGTATATTTCTGTTAAAGAAACCTTGCAAAAGCTTGAAGCTGAAAACAGACTTACGGTATCTAGAAAAATAAATGCATCTAGTGGATTGTGGTCTGCTGTTCACGGTGGGTTGTATTCTGCACCAATATACTGGACTAAAGTCGCTTTATATGCCAGAAAGCTTGACCCACAATCAAAACCAGATGATGCATTTTTCCAAAAATTACCAAATTGGATACATCCTCTTGTCATTGAATGGTTAATGTTACCTAAACGATGGTTAAATCATTTATTAAGAGTAGTAAAACACAAATTAAGATACAATAAATCTTTTGTCAGAAAGTTTTAAAGTAGGTTATGGGCAACTGATAATGCATAAAATAAATTCCTTCGATTTATTTGATACGCTTGTAACACGAAAAGTAAATCACCCTAAAGATGTATTTACGCTTGTCGAAGCCACGGGAATTGTACAATTTAGATTTTTTTTAAATTTTTGGTTTAGCTTCAAAACTCTTCGAGTTTTTTCTGAAAAACTTTCCCGTTTTCTAAATAGAAGTCGAAAAGAAGATATCAGCATTTTTGATATTTATCGAGTGCTTGGATTTTTTATTAAAAACTCTAAAGATGTGCTACAGAAAGAGATTGAAATAGAACTAAATATTATATGTCCAATAGACAAAAATATAAACAAGCTTAATGAAATAATTTCAAAAAATAAAAATATTTGCATTACTTCTGACATGTATTTACCTAGAAATACTCTTAAAAAAATTTTAAAAAATAATAAAATAAATGTCGATTTGGTTTATGTTTCTTCTGAAGTTGGTTTAACCAAGTCAAGTGGAAAGCTTTTCAAACTTATTGCACAACAACATAATATCAAATTATCGGAAATAATTCATTATGGAGATAATATATATTCTGATATTGAAGTACCTCAAAAATTAGGGGTTTCTGTTGTTCATGTAGGTTTTCCACAACATCGTGAAAGCAATGGATTCCTTGACTGCTTCAGGTCACCAGTTCAGGATGATCCATATTATAAAATTGGCTATGAATTTTGTGGGAAAATCGCATATATTTTCTCACATTATTTATCTAAGAATGTAAACAGCACCAATAATATTGTATTTGGAGCAAGAGATTCTTATTTATTTAAGTTTGCTTTTGAGTTGTTTTTCAATCAAGATAAAAAATATAAAACTTATTACACTCGTATTTCCAGAAAATTAGTATATTTGCCTGAAGTTTATTTTTCAAAAAAATATGATAGACTTTTTTTTGAAACTATGAATTGTGACGATTTTTTTTCTCGCATTAATTTATCATGTCCAGAATTATTGAAAGGAAAATCAGTTTGGGTTTGTAAAAAGCAGATTGAAAAATATTTATCTCATCATAAAAGTTTTAATAAGAAAATAGAAAAAGATGCACTAACTGTAAAAGAATATCTAATATCTAATGGTTTCGATAAAGATACTTATTTTATTGATTTAGGTTGGAAAGGAAGCATCCAAGACTCATTAAATATAATTTTTAATGATAGCTACAATGAAATAGTTGGTTTTTATATTGGTATGATAAATATGAATGATAAAAAACATGGAATTTTGTTTAGCAACAAAAAAAACTATACTTTATATTTTTATATTTATCAATGTATTTCATTGTTTGAGTTTTTATTTACTGAGCCAGAGCGTAGTTTAAAAAAAGTACAAAAAATAGATGGTGAATATTCTTTTGTATTTGTGAATGATGAGTCTGATTATCAACTGAATTTAAGAAAAAGAATAAAGTCTGGTGCAGAGCAATTTCTTAAAGATTATTTTGAACTAAATACTAGATTTAATTTTCAATATGAATATATTGAAAAATCTATAAAACCACTACTCCACTCTCATACAATGTGTGTTCAAGAAAGTTTTGTTAATGCTTTCTCCAGTTTATCTCACTCAGCAGGATTTAATGCATCTTTACAATCAGACCTAATCGAATTTTCAGATTTTTCTCTGGTTGGTTATTTAACATCACCATGGAAAGCATATTTTATGGCTGAATTAAGAAAAAAATCGAAAATAAAGTATTTCATATTTTTAGTTTTATTTCATAATGTTTTTTTCTTTGTTTTATATGAACATTTTAAAACTTTTTTCCGAAAAGTAAGGGCTATAATTTATGGATAAAGATAAGAATATTCTCATCATCGGTGCAGGTTTTGCTGGTGCAGTGACAGCACGAGAACTAGCAGAAGCAGGACATAAAGTATTAGTTATAGATCGTCGTGAACATATCGCTGGCAATGCTTATGATGTAAAAGATGAACATGGCATCTTAATCCATCAATACGGTCCTCATATTTTTCACACCAATAGTGAGCGTATTTTTAACTATTTATCCAAATTTACTGAATGGCACCCCTACGAACATCGGGTACGTGGCGTAGTCAATGGTCAGGAATACCCCTTCCCGATTAATAGAGACACACTCAATCAACTTTATGATTTAGATTTAACTGAAGAACAAGCAGCTGAATATTTTGAAAAAGTACGTGAACCACAAGAAAAAGTACTAACTAGTGAAGATGTTGTACTTAATTCAGTCGGTCGAGATTTATATGAAAAGTTCTTCTTAAACTACACCAAAAAACAGTGGGGGCTAGATCCTTCTCAATTAAAAGCAGGCGTAGCGGCACGTATTCCAACACGTACCAATACAGATGACCGATACTTTACCGATACTTATCAAGCAATGCCATTACATGGTTATACAGCTATGTTTGAAAATATGCTGAATCATCCAAACATTACGGTCAAATTGAGTACAGACTATAAAGATTTGCTGGCACAAGGTGTCGAGTATGATCATCTGATTTATACAGGTTGTATAGATGAGTTTTATGACTATAAATTTGGCAAGCTACCTTACCGCTCCTTACGCTTTGAGCATCAACACCTAGAAAATACTGAACAATACCAAAGTGTCGGAACTATAAACTATCCAAATGACTTTGAATTTACTCGCATTACTGAATTTAAACATCTTACAGGGCAACAACACCCTACCACCTCAATTGTTCGGGAGTATCCAACAGCTGAAGGTGATCCTTACTATCCAATTCCACGTGATGAAAATGAGGCTTTATTTAAGAAGTACAAATCCTTAGCAGACTGTGAAAAAAATGTTACTTTTGTTGGTCGTTTAGCAGAGTATCGCTATTACAATATGGATCAAGTTGTAGGTGCGGCGTTGAATGCTGTAGATAAAATACTGGAGAGAAAATAATTGAAAATCGCATTCTTGTGTAAACGACAATATATGTCTAAAGATGTCATTTTAGATAAATATGCACGTTTATACGAGATACCGAATCAATTAGCACATCTTGGGCACCAAGTTGAATGTTTTTGTTTGAGTTATCAATCTCATAATGAAGGCACTTGGGATGAGTCCAATCATGGAAAAAAACTTATTTGGCACTCAAAAAGTTATAAAGGCTTAAAAAAACTGGGATTATTCACTTATCCTTTTTTACTGTTACAACAATTAAAACAATACCAACCAGATATTGTTATTGCTGCATCAGATATTCCACATATTGTTTGGGGTGCATGGTGTGCTAAACGGCTTAAAGTACCCTTCATAGCAGATCTCTATGACAATTTTGAAGGCTTTGGGCAAGCTCGCATCCCTGGTATGAAGCATCTTTTACGTCAAGCAGTCTGCCAAGCTCAATTAGTCACAACAACTAGTCAACCATTAGCAGAATTAGTGATTCATGATTATGCAGCACAAGCTAAAGTTGTTTCTCTACCAAGCACGGTCGATCTAACTACCTTTAGGCCAGGTAATAAATCTAATGCACGAGAAAGATTTGGTTTACTATCGAATAAACAATATATTGGCACGGCAGGTGGATTGTATAAAGACAAAGGTGTGGAAGTAATTTATCAAGCATGGGAAAAACTTAAACATGAAATGCCTAACGTACATTTAGTACTTGCAGGTCCCTATCAACCTGATTATCCACCTCCCGTAGAAGAACGAGTCCATTATTTGGGTAGTTTAGCACACCATGAAATTTCGACACTTTTTCAAGCTTTAGATCTTGGCATCATTTCAATTTTAGATACCCCTTTTGGACGTTATTGCTTCCCTCAAAAAGCCTATGAAATGTTGGCATGCGATTTACCTGTCGTTGTAGCGAATATTGGTGAGATGAGTTACTTGTTTAGAGACTCACCACAAGTTCTATTTCAGACAGGCAATGCCAATGATTTAGCCTCAAAAATTCAACAGCAATTACAATCTCCGCAACAACAAAGTATTGTTGTTGAGGATTGGGCTACTATTATACAGCGTCTTGAACCAATGATTACTGCATTGAAATTTTAGTGTTAAAATTTTGAATGCTGTCTTTTAAGATATTGCCATAGGCATAAGCAACACTATCCCAATCAATTAATTTCAGCGCATGCTGTCGAATCCTTAAAGTACGTTCAGCTGCTAATGTCGGTTCATTTAGTGTTTTTGAAATGGCAGATACCAATTCTTGAGTATTATGCGGATGAACTGCAATATGCTGAATATCTTCACCGAGTAAGTCTTCTATTCCAACCACATGTCCAACTACTGCAGGACAACCACAACCAATCGCTTCCATCAAAGCAACGGGTAATCCTTCTTGATCCCCATTATCTGTTCGCACAAAAGGTGCCACAAAAAGTGTCGCTTGTTGATACATTTGAGGTAACTGGTCTTGTGAGCGTGCACCCAAAAAATTAACATTTTTTTCAAGATTCAATCGTGCAACTTGTTGTTTTAATGCAGACTCTTCAGGGCCAAACCCAACAATATTTAAACGTAATTCAGGATGCTCATTCACTAAAATAGCCAAGGCATCCAACAAAAAGTTGAGCCCTTTTTTTGGCACCAATCGCCCTACAAAAAGCAACTCATTATGATGGCGTTTTATATTAGGGTTTGGAATAAACCGATGCTGTAAGTCTACTCCCATTGGAATTACATCTAGATGTTGAGGTCGTATGCACATTTGTGACAAATAGTCTTGCATAGCCTGACTAACCACTGTCATCGCAGTGGCATCTTCAGCAACCTGTTTTTTTATTTTCGTGAGCATATTCCCCTGTAACCCAAATAGATCTCCACCGTGTGAAGTTACAATATAAGGAAGATTGAATTGTTTGCTAAATTGATTTGCTATCCAACCTTGTGGAATTAACCAATGTGCATGAATAACATCAACCTTTTGTGTATCTAAAATTTTTCTAACTGCAAAATATTGTCCTATTAGAAAACTAGGAACAAGCAACCATTTCCACCAAAAAGCTTTCAAGTTGTTAACAATGCCACCATTATTGACCAATGATTGTAATTTTTTAGGGGCATATTTATAACGGATGACCTGAACACCATCTAGGAACCCATTCGGATCGGCATTTACAGCATCGGGTACAAGTGCAATTACATGAAATTGCTGAGTAAGTCTTTTACAGAGTTCATGAACAAACCCAGGCTCATGATCATTTTCCCAGCGTGGATAAGTTGATGCTAAAACCAGTACTGTTTTTTTTTGAGCCATAAAGAAAAGCCTAAATACTCGAATGAAAGAATCAAATTTACAGATATTTTCTGCCAATTGATCCACATATGAATTTTTACTAAATATCAAAGAATTATACAGAAACGTATTTATTTTAAATACATTGAAATCCGATATCCCTTGTATACCGCAATATATAGTGTGAGTAAAATTAAATTTATCCACACTATTAGTGCTGTATAAAAGTTAACATAATCAAAATACAAATAATTAAAGTCTTTGCCTCAACTCAAAGTTTTCCAACAGCAACGAATTGCACTTTTCTAGGGCTTTGTTGCACAAAGATTTGAAATGCAAAGCGCCCCTAATTGAGTCAAATTTAAGGCGTAACTTGTGCAAACTTCCCTCTTTGAAAAATGTGAGCTATATTAGCTTTGAACTAAAATATGCTCATGATAGCCTCCCCCTTTGAAAAGGTGAGCCATCTATGGCGCAAGGAGGGAGATCAAAAAAGAAAGAAACACAAACAACCCTCATCCCAAAATAATCGGGTCATTGCTCAATTCATTTTGCTGATCTAGCAGCTGGCGGTCATAAAAACCATCCAAAATTTCACCAATTTCTTTCACACCTGTTATCACTGCCTGCCTATACTGCTGCTGTGCCAAACCCTGCACAATATGCGTACAGACATCATCCCACACCTGTTGCGTGCTCGCAGTTTTAATTCCACGGTCAATCACAATTTCCACTTTACGCTCACACAAATTCAGGTACAGCAAAACGCCGCTGTTTAGTTCAGTATCCCAAACACCCAATTCTGCAAATAATTGGCGTGCACGGGTATGCGTATCTATCGCATACGCCAACCGCGAGGGTAAACAACCTTCAATCACCACCTGAATTTCACCCACATGCCCATGCTCGGCAGCAGTCACGGCTTCTGCAATGGCATGTTGATCCTGCGCATTAAAAAAACGTTTGGTGGCAGGTAAATAAAAGAAATGCTTCAGCCAACGCTTTATACTCAGACGCGCTGCAATGTCCATTTTCGGTTGAGTAATAATTTCTGTTGTATCGGTTGTTGTTACCATGATCCTGATGCTCCTCCCCCACCAAAGCCACCGCCACCACCGCTATAGCCGCCTCCTCCACCAAAACCGCCACCGCCACGTCCGCCACCACGTCCTGCAGAGGACAAGAAAATTTGGAAAATGGTCTGTGCAATAGCGGTGATAAGTAAAAAGAAAATTCCCGCGCCAATCATTAAACTGGTGATTAAGCCTGCACCATTGACCAAACCTGCCACTGTACCTGCCACGGCAGCGGTTGAAGCACTGAGGCGTTTTCCAACAATCAGAGAGCCAATTACCCCAGCAATTAAAATAAATAAAGCAGTGCTCAAGGTTTTTTCACGCGCCTGTTGTTCTTGCAGGGCTTGTTCATGGCGTTGTTTGAGTTCTTGCGCCGCCTGTGCAGCAACTTCGGGGTCTAGGTTTAAAATCCGTTCAATTTCTGCCACGCCTGCATCTATGCCTTGTGCATATTGCGCTTGTTTAAAATACGGCGTAATACGTTGGTTAATAATCCGGCTCACTACAATATCAGGCAGCACACCCTCTAAACCATACCCCGTTAAAATCTGAATACGGCGGTCATTGACCGCAATTGCCATCAACACACCATTGTCTTGCTTGGCAGAACCAAGCTGCCATTGTTCTGCGACCCGCATGGCAAAATCGAAAATATCTTCCTGCCCTGTGGTCGGTACAATCACCACCCCAATTTGCGCTTTGGCGTGTTGATGTAAATTTAAAATCCGCTGGCTGATTTGCTGTTTTTCTGCTGCAGTGAGCAAATTGGCTTGATCGACCACGGGCTGATTCAGGGTCGGCAAAGCACGGATGGATTCACCCTCTGCCATATCATTGGCAATTTTCGGTTGCTGAACGGGTGTTTCTATAGGTGCTTGCTGAGTGCTCGATGTAGAGTGGCGTGAGTTTGCAAGATCTGGGATAGGGTTGGCATTTTGAGGATGCTGTTGCTGCACAATTTTACCCAGCACCACAGCTTCGGCGGTTTCATCAGTTGCAGTGGCAACTTCACTATATACCAAGCAGCTGAAACACATAACTGCCATGAGCAGCAGCATCTGCACTAGATTTATACAGGTCTTGCTGTGCGATTGCAGCATCCAGACATCCTCCTAGGCGTTATTCAAACGAAACTTTCGGTGCTGTTTGTGCGCTTTGTTCAGCACTGAAGTTTGGTTTGGTGTCCATACCAATGACTTTTGCGGTCATCACTTGCGGGAATTGGCGTGCATAGCTGTTAAAGTCTTGCACTGTGCTGATGTAACGGTTACGCGCCACGGCAATACGGTTTTCTGTGCCTTCCAGTTGTACTTGTAACTCACGGAATTGCTCATTGGCTTTTAAGTCTGGATAATTTTCAGACACCGCAATTAAACGTGATAAAGCACTGGTCATTTGCGCCTGTGCTTCTTGATATTTCTGGAATAACGCAGGGTCTTCCAATACCGACTTATCCACTTTTAAGCCTGCGACATTGGCACGTGCCTGAGTCACTTCAGTTAATACCTGTTCTTCGTGTTTAGCATAGCCTTTGACTACATTCACCAAGTTTGGCACTAAGTCAGCACGGCGTTGATATTGGTTTTGGACTTCTGACCAAGAAGCAGTCACGGCTTCATCTTTCACTTGTAAGGTGTTATAGCCACATCCGCTTAATGTCAAAGTACTGCTTAAAGCCACTGCGAGCATGGTTTTTTTTGTGAAATTCATAAATTAACCTCTAAATTTTCTTGGTATTTGTTTGAAATGATTTCATTCTAACGTGAAATTCTGACCTGTTTGTGTATTTTGTTTAATCGAGCGAATCACCAAACTGTTTACATCAAACAATAACCTTGTACTGCAGATTGAATTGATATTGAAGTTTCAGCTCTTAAACCTTATATGAATCAGGGATGGCAATATATTCCGCAAGAAGATGAGCGGGATAAAATATCCAATAAAAAAGGACTGAATTCCTTAAAACTCAGCCCTTTTAAGATCTAAGCAAAACAAATTCGTTTAGATCTCTAAATAATCTAAAATACCTTCTGCCGCCTGACGACCTTCCCAAATTGCAGTCACGACCAAATCAGAACCACGCACCATATCGCCCCCTGCAAAAATTTTAGGGTTAGACGTTTGGAACTTAAATGTTTGCTGTTCTGCTGCAACTACACGACCTGAACCATCTACCCCAATATTGGCAGAGGCAAACCAATCTGCAGGGCTGGCACGGAAACCAAAAGCAAGCAATACCGCATCGGCAGCCAAAACTTCTTCTGAACCTGGTACAGGTTCTGGACTGCGACGACCGCGACTGTCAGGCTCACCCAATTGCGTGGTCACCACTTTGACACCAGTGACTTTACCATTTTCTCCGACAATTTCAATCGGCTGACGGTTAAATAAGAAGTTCACCCCTTCTTCACGGGCGTTGGTCACTTCACGACGTGAACCTGGCATATTGGCTTCATCACGACGATAGGCACAAGTGACTTGCTGCGCACCTTGACGAATAGAAGTACGGTTACAGTCCATGGCAGTATCACCACCACCCAGTACAATCACTTTTTTGCCTTCAACGCTAATGTAGTCTGCAGGGTCTTTTTCCCAGCCTTGGCAACGGTTGACATTGGCAATCAAGAAATCCAGCGCATCATATACGCCGTCTAAATCTTCACCAGCAAATCCACCTTTCATATAGGTATAAGTGCCCATGCCCATGAATACGGCATCGTAATCGGCAAGCAATTGTTCAATCGTGATATCTGTACCAATTTCGGTATTTAAACGGAATTCAACCCCCATACCAGAAAAAATTTCTCGGCGGCGTTTCATCACGTCTTTTTCCATTTTAAACTCTGGAATACCAAAGGTAAGCAAACCACCAATTTCAGGCCGTTTGTCAAAGACTACCGGTTTGACGCCATTACGCACCAAAATATCGGCACAGCCTAAACCTGCAGGGCCTGCACCAATAATCGCCACTTTTTTATCTGTCCATTTCACATGCGACATGTCTGGACGCCAGCCTAAGGCAAAAGCTGTATCGTTAATGTACTTTTCGGCATTGCCAATGGTGACTGCACCAAAACCATCATTTAAGGTACATGCACCTTCACACAAGCGGTCTTGTGGACAAACCCGTCCACAAACTTCAGGCAAAGTATTGGTTTGATGACACAATTCTGCTGCCTGAAAAATACGGCCTTCCGAAATTAGTTTGAGCCAGTTCGGAATATAGTTATGCACAGGGCATTTCCATTCACAGTACGGGTTACCACAGCCCAAACAACGATGGGTCTGATTGGCCGCCACTTCTGCAGTAAACGGTTTATAAATTTCCACAAACTCATTTTTGCGGACATCGAGATCTTTTTTCTCTGGATCTTGGCGTGCTACATCCAGAAATTGAAAGTCATTATGTAGGCGTTCTGCCATGTCTTTCTCCGTAGGTGGATGTGGATAACGCGACATTTACACTGGGTATAAGTCTAAAGTTATCCACATCTGCCGAATGCTGAGTCGTGGATTATTGTGGATCTGCTTGGGTGGTTTTCAACAAAGTCTGCAAGTTGGCAGCTTTTGGTTTTACCAACCAGAATTTACGGCTATAGAAATCAAACTCATGACGGATCTTATACGCCCACGCACTGCCTGTTTCGGCAATATGTTCATCTAAAATACGTCCTAAGAATGCTTTATGTTCTTCCATCGCTTCAGTCGAAATACGATTCAGCTCAATCAATTCGTGGTTGTAACGGTCTACAAAGTCATTATCCAAATCGAGTACATAAGCAAAACCACCGGTCATACCTGCACCGAAGTTATGACCCACTTTGCCCAATACCGTGACAATCCCGCCAGTCATATATTCACAGCAGTGGTCGCCTGCCCCTTCAATCACAGCGAAGGCACCTGAGTTACGCACCGCAAAGCGCTCACCTGCCGTACCTGCAGCAAATAATTTACCACCGGTTGCACCATAGAGACAGGTATTACCAATTATCGCTGTGTTTTGAGTTTGGAAAGGCGAACCTTTTGGTGGGAAGATGGAAATTCGTCCCCCCGCCATGCCTTTACCCACATAGTCATTGGCATCGCCTTCAAGTTTGATATGCAAACCACCTGCATTCCAAACACCTAAAGATTGTCCCGCAGTACCCGTAAGGTTCAATTTGACAGGATGATGTTCCATGCTCAAGTTACCATAACGACGCGCAATTTCACCTGAAATACGGGCACCAATTGAACGGTCACAGTTGCTCACATTAAAGTAATAATCGCCCCCTGTACCTGCTTCAATTGCAGGCAACATTTCTGCAATCATTTTTTCAGCCAAGATGCCTTTGTCAAACGGTGCATTGCCTTCAACCTGACAATATTGTGCTTTGCCTTCTGCCGCAGGGTGCGATTCCAACAAGGCGCTTAAATCTAAGTGCGCATGTTTTTCGGTTTCACCCGGTAAAATTTCTAGCAAGTCGGTACGACCAATCAAGTCTTTCAAGCTCGCAACACCCAGTGCAGCTAACCATTCACGGGTTTCTTCCGCAATGAAAGTGAAGAAGTTGATCAGCATTTGTGGTTCACCAATATAGTGTTCCTGACGCAAGTGATCTTGTTGAGTTGCTACCCCAGTTGCACAGTTATTTAAGTGGCAAATACGTAAGTATTTACAACCTAAGGCAATCATTGGGGTTGAACCAAAGCCAAAGCTTTCCGCACCTAAAATAGCCGCTTTCACCACATCTAAACCAGTTTTTAAGCCACCATCGGTTTGCACACGAACTTTGCCACGCAAGTCATTCACACGTAATGCCTGATGCGCCTCGCTTAAACCCAACTCCCACGGTGAACCTGCATGGTGAATAGAGGACAGTGGCGATGCTGCGGTACCGCCATCATAACCCGAGATGGTAATGAAGTCGGCATAGGCTTTAGCGACACCTGCTGCAATGGTACCCACACCCGGTTCAGACACCAGTTTGACCGATACCATGGCTTGCGGATTGACTTGCTTTAAATCGAAAATCAATTGTGACAAGTCTTCAATCGAATAAATATCGTGGTGCGGTGGTGGTGAAATCAAAGTGACACCCGGCACAGAGTAACGTAAACGGGCAATCAAGCCATTCACTTTACCACCCGGTAACTGACCACCCTCGCCTGGTTTTGCACCCTGTGCCACTTTAATCTGCAACACTTCTGCAGAGGTTAAGTAAGCAGGTGTGACCCCAAAACGTCCCGAAGCAATCTGTTTGATTTTCGAGTTACGAATCGTGCCATAACGCGCAGGGTCTTCACCGCCCTCACCTGAGTTTGAACGCCCACCAATAGTGTTCATGGCAATCGCAATCGCTTCATGCGCTTCTGGTGACAACGCACCCAAAGACATGCCCGCAGAGTCGAATCGCGGTAAAATTTGCTCAACCGATTCCACTTGATCTAAGGCAATTGAATGGTCTGTTTTTAACTTGAATAGATCACGAATGGTTGCGATTGGGCGATTATTCACGATTTCTGCATATTCTTTAAAATCTGCATAATTGCCTGAACGCACCGCTTTGTGTAAGGCATTAATCACATCTGGGTTAAAGGCATGGTATTCCTTGCCAAATACAAATTTCAGCAAACCACCCTGATCAATTGGTTTACGTGATTTCCATGCAGTGTCTGCTAGTTTTTTCTGATCATTTTCAAGGTCGGCAAAGGTAGCCCCCTGAATACGGCTTGGCACACCAATAAAGCATGTATTCACCACTTCGGCTGATAAGCCGACTGCTTCAAACAACTGACCACCACGGTAAGAGGCTACAGTTGAAATCCCCATTTTGGACAAGACTTTGAGCAAGCCTTTTTCAATGCCTTTGCGGAAATTGCTTTGTGCATAGACAGGGTCGCCCAATAACTCGCCTTTGGCAATCAAGTCATTGATCACATCATAAGCCAAATATGGATACACCGCAGTTGCACCAAAACCGAGCAATACTGCAAATTGGTGCGGATCACGGGCAAAACCTGTTTCCACAATAATGTTGGCATCGGTACGTAAACCGACTTGAATTAAGTGGTGATGCACCGCACCAGTCGCCATGACCGCATTCGCAGGCAAGTAACCTTCACAGATTTTTTTATCGGTGAGTACCAATAAAGTTTTACCCTCACGCACCGCTTGTGCAGCAGTTTCGCAAATCCGTTGAATCGCAGCTTGCAAACCTTCATTTTCAGCATAGTTCAGGTCGATGTCGGCAATTTCATAGCCTTTACGACCCAAAGTGCGAATTTGGTGCATTTTTGAATTGGTCAACACAGGACTTGAAATAATCAAGCGGTCGGCATGTTCTGGGCCTTGCTCAAATACGTTTTGTTCACGACCCAAACAGGTTTCCAAAGACATCACGATCGATTCACGCAATGGATCAATCGGTGGATTGGTCACCTGCGCAAACTGCTGACGGAAATAATCTGACACATGACGTACCTGACGTGATAATACTGCCATTGGGGTATCATCACCCATGGAACCCACAGCTTCCTGACCACTTTCTGCAATTGGACGCAATAATTGGTCACGCTCTTCAAAGGTCACCATAAACATTTTTTGTGCAGCTTTTAAGGCATCACCTTTTAGACCCTGATCACACAAATATTCTTCAAGCTCTGGGCTACCTTGTAAACGGATTGAATTTTCACGTAACCATTCACGGTAAGGACGCATTCTTTTCAGATGGTTATTTACATCCTGCGTATCGAGCACTTTGCCAGTAAAGGTATCCACCACCAAAATTTGACCAGGACCAACACGTCCTTTAGAAATTACATCTTCAGGCTCATAACCCCACACCCCAATTTCAGAAGCCAAAGTAATGTAGCCATTTTTAGTGATCACCCAACGTGCAGGACGTAAGCCATTACGGTCTAGCATACAGATGGCATGACGGCCATCCTGAATCACCAAACCTGCAGGGCCATCCCACGCTTCCATGTGTTTAGAGTTAAATTCATAGAAGGCGCGTAAATCGGCATCAATTGTTTCAACGTTCTGCCATGCAGGTGGAACCAACATGCGCAAGGCACGGAATAAATCCATTCCGCCACCCACCAGAATTTCCAGCATATTGTCTAAGCTTGAGGAGTCTGAACCTGTACGGTTTACAATTGGGTTTAGCTCTGTCAAACCTGGCAATAATGGATTTTCAAATTTAGGGGTACGTGCCATCGCCCAGTTCCGGTTGGCGGTAATGGTGTTGATTTCACCATTGTGTGCCAAATAACGGAACGGTTGCGCCAATGGCCAACGTGGTAAGGTATTAGTCGAGAAACGTTGGTGGAATACCACAATATGTGATGCCAAACGTTCATCGGCAAGGTCCGTATAGAAGTCTGCAATCGCAGCAGGCATCATCAAACCTTTATAGCTGATCACAGTTGAACATAAGGTGGTCACATAAAAATATGGATCAGCAGTCAATTGCTGCTCGGCACGACGACGTGCCAAGAATAATTTACGGTTAAATTCAACCTCAGTCACACCCAATGGGCAATTGACAATAATTTGCTCAAAAGCAGGCAAAGACTGCATGGCGATTTCGCCCAATGCCTCATTATTGGTTGGCACCACACGCCAAGCCAATACTTTACAGCCTTCTGCTTCAATTTCTTTGGTCAGGATATTTTTTGCATGCGCCGCTAAGGCAGGGTCGAGGTTCAGAAATACTGTACCCACTGCAAAAATTTCGCTCAGAGTAATGTCACTTAAGCGTTTTGCTTCTTCGCGGAAAAATTGCTTTGGCATCGCCAACAGCAAACCACATCCATCGCCCGTTTTACCGTCTGCGGCAATACCACCACGGTGGGTCATGCAACTTAAACTATGAATGGCAGTCTTGACGAGATCATGGCTTGCATCACCCTGCATATGGGCAATTAAACCGAAACCACAGTTATCTTTAAACTCATCCGGTTGGTATAAACCTTGAGCGGGAGCTACAGTATTAGGCGATGGCATGTGCATAGCGTACCCTTCTTTTACTTGCCCAATTGGGCCAATTAAACAATCTGTTTTTGCGATTTAACTCAATTTACAACTCTAAACATCAAGCTTGGGTAAATGAAATGTCACACATTTATTTCAATCAATACCGATTAAAAAGCCTGAGTGACCGATTCATCATTTACGCAACTTTTACACTTTAATGTAGCAGGCAAATTTGACAGTTTCGCACAATCATTGAATCTTTTTTGCGCCAAAATAGGGACAACAACTCAATTCACGCACCAATAAAAGCAAAAACAATGCCAACTTTATTTTTTATTCGCACATGAGCCAAATCTCAGCTTTAACCCTAAAAATGTAAAATCAGATCACATTTTTAAGTCAAATTCGCACTATTTTTGTGCATTTCATTATTTTTATACACCATGCTGCGCCATTTTAGAACGCATTTTTTAGTGAGAAGAATAATTTTTTTAGATCAAATTGGTGCAATTGAGCCAAAATAGCTCAATGCAAATAACAGACAAAAAGGATAAAGCTCAAGTAGCTATTTGAATGACTCGACTTGAGCTAAAAAGCGTATTGGAAGTGTTTATGATTAGTTAAAAGGATCACGTACTTCAGGTTCAGGTGCATCTGGCTGAGTTGGTGCTGTACCACTTTGTGATTTTTGTACATCAACGACATTACCCTCCTGATCACGGCGGGTAATTGTAGTGCTGGTGGTACTATTTTGCGGTGCAACAGCCTGCATAGTCGGTGCAGTCGTTGTGGTTGCAGGTGGACGTGCCAAAGCACTTTCATCTATTTTAGGCACAGCTGCTGGACGTAAATTTACCGCATATAACTTGGTGCTCAGTCCCATTTCATCTGCCCCTAAGTCATTGACATAAGGACGATAGTCAGCAAATTGCACCACAACAGGCTGAATCGTTTCAGGAAATTTGAATGGCAGTGCGGTCAAGGTTTGTGCGGCTTCGCGTTTATTGCCAAAACTGCCGTATAACATCACATATTGTTCAGCCTGCCCCTCACCGCTTAAACGGATATAAAACAGCTTGCTTCGATCTGTTTGCTTTTTAATAAAACTTTTAATGATGTTTTCATCATTGACCCGAAACAGTTCAATCGTGCTATTATTTTTTTGTTCCTGAATAAATTTAGTACCGCGAAACTCAGCCTCATGCAAACCAGAAGCCGTTAAACGCGTGGTGAGTTCCAAAGGTCTGACTTCTTCTTGCAAGCCACCCAAATAGGTGGTTGCAGCAACCTTCTCGGGTTGAATTTGTAATTCAATTTCAGACTCTGGTTGTTTTTCAATTTCAACCAGTTCTTCACGGTCTGTCACCGCCCAAAAAATCAGTGCCGCCAATAAACACAGCACCGCGCCCAGCAACCAAATTGACTGTTGAATTTTTTGCCAGTGTGTACGCAGTGCTGTCATATGCTGCCTTTTATGCTTGATTGGCTAAAATCGCCTGTTTCATCAATTCTAAGTCAAACTCTTTGGTGATGATGGCTTGACCCAATTGCTTCATGAGCACCAAACGTAATTGACCATTCAGCACTTTTTTATCGTGTGCCATATAAGCCAAAAACTGATCCAGTGGAATTTGCGGACATACTATCGGTAAATTGGCGCGAGAAATGATATTTTTTGTACGCTCTACATCTTCGGCAGAAATCCAGCCCATACGCTGTGATAAATCGGCTGCCATTACCATCCCTGTCGCAACAGCTTCACCGTGTAACCATTCACCATAACCCAAATAAGATTCAATTGCGTGCCCAAAAGTATGCCCAAGATTCAATAAAGCGCGTTCACCTTGCTCTTTTTCATCATTGGCAACAATACGCGCTTTATGTGCACATGAACGATATACCGCTTCTGCCAGTACAGCAGGATCACGCGCCACTAATGCTTCCATGTGCGTTTCAAGCCATTCTAGAAACTCGACATCACCCAAAAGCGCATATTTAATGACTTCGGCTAGGCCTGCAGACAACTCACGCTCAGGTAAAGTATTCAGTTGCGACATATCTGCCAACACCACTTGGGGCTGCTGAAATGCACCAATCATGTTTTTACCCAGCGGATGATTAATCCCTGTTTTGCCACCGACACTGGAATCGACTTGTGACAGTAAAGTAGTTGGTACTTGAACGAAGTACACCCCACGCTGAAAGCTTGCCGAAGCAAAACCTGCCATATCTCCAATCACGCCACCGCCCAAAGCCAGCACCGTACAATCACGGTTAAAACCAGCTTCCAGCAAGGCATCAAAAATAAGGGTGAGATGCTGAATATCTTTGTATTTTTCTCCATCAGGCAAAATACAGGTTGCCACTTTCTTGCCCAGTGCTTCAACAGCCGTCACATAGTGATTTAAATACAAAGGTGCAACCGTGGTATTGGTCACAATCATGACTTGCTGACCTTTAATATAAGGTGCAAGTAATTCTTGGGGCTGAAGATCACTGCCAATAAAAATTGGGTAACGGCGATCGCCAAGTTCAACGTGTAAAGTCTGCATGAAAAAGTCGCTTTCTACCTAAGATATTTGCTATGAAACAATCGTATTTAAGATTTTTTGCGCCAAATCACGCGCAGCACCCTGATTGGTTTCAATAATATAATGTGCCACCTCACGATACAACGGATCACGCACTGCAAGCAAATCACGTAATCTTTGTTCGGGGTTTTCGACTTGAAGTAAAGGACGGTTTTTATCGCGATAGGTTCGCTGAAGTTGAATTTCGACAGGGGTATATAGATAAACAACAATACCACGTTGTTTTAAGAAGTCTCGATTCGGGGCTTGAGTCACCGCACCGCCACCTGTAGCAAGTACAAGTTTATGCCGTGTGGTTAACTCATCAATAACCGCTGTTTCACGACTACGAAACCCTTGTTCACCTTCTTTTTCAAAGATCCAAGGAATCGTAGCGCCAGTTTTGCGTTCAATTTCATGATCACTATCTAGAAATTCACGCCCTAACAATTCCGCCAAATGGCGTCCTACAGTGGTCTTGCCTGCCCCCATCGGCCCTACCAAATAGATATTTGGTAGGGTGTCAAACTCTTTGCTTAGCAAGGAGTCACCTATAAATTTTGTTTAAATTGAAAATATATTAATGATTTCTTGAAACACTGTCATTAACAATTCGTGGTGTAACAAAAATCAGCAACTCACGTTTGTTGTCCGACTTGATATCTTTACGGAATAAACGTCCGATATAAGGAATATCGCCCAAGAATGGAACTTTGGTTTGTGAGTTAGCCGTTTGTTGCTCAAAAATACCACCCAAGACCACAGTTTCACCATTATCCACCAAAACGTTGGTATTCACGGCGTTCTTATTAATGGTGAGCTGACCTGTAGGTGTTGGTGCACCTGGCGAGTCACTGGTGATATTTAATTGCATTTGGACTTTACCGTCAGGCGTAATACTTGGGGTCACATCCAAACTTAAAGTCGCATCAATGAATTCTGTGGTAGATACGGCATTGACACCACCACCTTCAGAAGATTGATACGGAATTTGCGTACCCGATGCCACTTTGGCATTTTGCTTATCTGCAGTCAGGACTTTTGGTGTCGAAATCACTTCACCGTAACCATCTGCTTGTAATGCAGACAACTCCAAATCGAGCATAAAGTCAGACAAGCTGATTAAACCAAATGCAATACGGCTAGCACCAGCACTGGTCACACCCAAATCGACATTCAGGTTTTGTGGACGTTCAATTTCGTACTTCCAACCACCCGTATCACTATCTTTTTCTGGTTCACGCAAGTTCCACAAAGTCGTATCGCTACCACCCACCAACAAGTGGTTATTATTGGTAATCCCTTGTGACAAGATGCCCCACTTCACCCCCATTTCCTTGGTGAAATCTGTGGTTGCACGAACAATACGTGCTTCAATCATCACCTGCTTCACAGACACATCTAGCAAATCAATCATTTGACGAATCTGATCAATTTTTGCCGATGTATCGTTGATGATTAAGGTATTGGTACGTGGATCTACCGACACTGTACCGCGTGGACTCAACAAGCTACCAACGCTATCGCCTAATGGGTCTGCACCTGAGCCTGTATTTGAACCAGTACGTGAATTTGAAGCATTTTTGCCTTCAGTAATCAACTTTTCAATGTCTGCCGCTTTGGCATAATTCAATTGAATATATTCAGTTTGAAGTGGTGCCAATTTGACACTTTGCGCAATCGCTTTGGCTTCTTCTTCTTCAGCTTTAATCAATTCAGAAACAGGCGCAATCCAGATTACGTTGCCATTACGACGCTTATCTAAGTTTTTGGTTTTCAGGATAATGTCTAACGCCTGATCCCAAGGTACATCTTTTAAACGTAAGGTAATGTTGCCTTGCACGGTGTCTGCCGCCACCATATTAATGCCTGTAAAATCGGCCAATAACTGCAATACACGACGCACTTCGATGTCTTGGAAATCTAGTGAAATCTTTTTGCCTGTATAGCTTTGAGCTGCACGTGGTTTAAACGGGTTTTTATCGACAGGGCGTTTTAAGCTGATGGTTAGCTTGTCTTCTGCCTGATATGCCATATATTCATAGCTGCCCGCAGCCTGAATGGTAATCACGCCATTGCTGCCATCATTGTGTGCATCAATGGTCGACACAGGTGTTGCAAAATCATTTACATTTAAACGGCGTGCCAAATGTGTTGGTACTTTATTGCCTAAAGTACGCACCACAATTTTGCTGCCTTGCTGCTGCACATCTACAGGCGTATTGCTACCGAGTAGATCAATCACCACCTGACCTTCGCCTTCACCGCCACGCTGGAAACCAATATTGGATACACCTTGCGCACTACGTTGGGCAGTCACGGCAGCCACAGGGGTTGCCGTTGTTGAGTTGATTTTTAAAATAAAGGTGTTGCCTTCAACACGCGTGGTAAATGCGCCCGCATCGGCCAAGTTCACAGTTAAACGTGAACGCTGTGCATCTGAGCTCACCTCTACAGAGCTGGCTTCTTTGGTTGCGACTGCAACGCTGTTTTGCTTCAGCGTTTGTTGCGCTTTATCAAAATCTAAAATCAAGCGGGAAGGTTGTTCCAGCTGATATGCTGCAGGTTGAGGTGGCAAACCATTAAACATGACACGAATTTCGGTGCCCTGTCCCGGAATTTGCATGGGTACGATGTTGGTAATGCTGACTTGGGCATTGGCAACTTGCATCACTGCCATTGCGACTGCGCCTATTGAAAACTGACGGAACAAATTGTTCATTGTATTACCATCCCCAAAAATAAAATCTTTCACACTGTTATTCATTTTTATTCCTTTAATTTATGGCGCAGGCCCAATTAAAACTAAACTTCTTGGACGTTCTACATAACCTTCACGACCATCTGGAATAATTTCGATTAAATCAATTTGTGTAGGTGTAATATTCACCACACGACCATGATTTACCCCCATATAGCTACCACGCTGGATACGCTCAATTTCACCATCAGGTGTTTGAATCAATGCCAAAATTTGACCATTTTGACGCATACTGCCTTTCATGGTCAGTGACTCAAGTGCGTAATTTTCCAGTGGTTGTAACTGGCGAGCAAGGTTCGGATAAACACGCTTCCCTGCCATAATTTTAAGCTCTGCCGCCAATGAACTTGGCATAAATGGGCTTTTGAGCTGGTGTGCTGCATAGTTAAAGGTTGGTGCAGGCTCAAACACAGGTGCAGGTTCAATGGGTAGTGGTGGCTGATTACGAATTTCAGCCATTTGTGCATTGACTGCATCAATCCGTGAATCACATCCCACCATCAACAAAGTTACCATCAGAGCCAACGAAAGCTTTTCAATTTTCATTATTTCGCTCCTCCAGCATTACCCGCGGTTTGTGCATCTGCACTGCCGACATAACGATAAGTTTTTGCTTGTGCTTTATAGGTCACTTGCGGAATATCGGTTTTCTTGTCTTTATTTTCAGTCGCCACAATTTCAAAGTCGTGCATGGTCACAATACGTGGCAATGCTGCTGTACCGCTTACGAATGAACCAAAGGCATGATAATCGCCTGTCGCTTCAATTGAAATTGGCTGTTCAATAAAGAACTCTTGTTTAATTTCGTTCTCTAAACGAATGTTTTTAAACTTCAAACCTGAATTCACGCCTGTGACGTTAATATCTTCAACTAAACCTGGAATTTCAGTTTCTTTTGGCAATTGTTCAAGTTGTTGGTTAAAGTTCGCTTCCATTTCTTGTAATTGCGCTTGGTATTGCTGCAAATTACGCAATTTAGAATCTTTTTCACGGAACTCATTTAACAAGTTTTGTTCTTGTGTATGTGCTGCTGCAATGGCATCTAACTTTGGCTTGATTACGACAAAGTAACCTAAAGCTAGAATCAGGAAAATAATAAAAATCCAGCAGGTAATTTTGACCGAAAGTGGCCAAGCACCATAATTGTTAGGATCTAGGGTATTGAACTGTTGAAAAAACTTTTCAACTGTCATTTTCTTTTTCGGAGCAACAGCAGCATCCTGATTTACTTCATCAAATTCATCGAGACTCATTGTGCTGCCCCCGCTGCTGATGTTGAATTAGATTCTGTTGGTGTTACTGGAATTGCAATTTCTTCTAAATCTGAAGTTACTACAAAAGTACCGTAACTTTCCTCTACACGAGGAACCACAGAGCTTGGTGCTTTATCTTTATTTTCTTCTTTGGCTAAGAATGAATTCATAAATGCATTGCGATACCACGGCGATGCTTCCAAATTACGCAAGAATTCAGCCACAGTATTTGGACTTTCAGCCTTGCCTTCAAAAGTGAATTTATTGCCTGTACGGCTCACTTTGGTTAAGTACATATTGCTTGGTGTCACACGCACCAATTCATCCACCAAACGCACGGCAATTGGACGCTGACTTTGTAAGCCCTGAATAAGCTTCATGCGCTCAACAATAGCATTACGCTGTTCTTGCAAGCCTTCTAAAGATTTTAATTGTACATCTAGGTTTTGGTTGGTACTGATCACCAATTGATTGGCTTGTTCTTGATCTTGTAACTTCGCGTTGTAGAAGAACCACGCCAAAGCCACCAATAACACCCCAACAGCAGCCGCTGCAATACAAAATACAATAAATTCTTTTTTACGTTTTTCTCTTAGCTCATCGCGCCAAGGGAGTAAGTTAATCTTTGCCATTAATCAAAACTCCTCATTGCTAAACCACATGCCACCATCAATGACGGCGCATCACTTTCAATTCTTTTAATGTCGATTTGTGGAGAGAAGCCCATTTGTAAGAATGGATTGGCAATGGTCACACGGTAGCCCAGTTTTTGCTGCAACAACTTCGCAAGACCTGGAATATTGGCATTCCCCCCTGCCAATAAAATGTGATCAATTTCGTTAAATTGTGAAGATGAGAAAAAAAACTGCAATGAACGTGCAGCTTGTTGCACCACCGCTTCTAAGAACGGTTCGAGCACTTCTACATCGTAGTCATCTGGCAAAGTACGGCTTTTTTTCGCACGCCCTGCTTCTTCATACGACAAACCATAACGGTTTTGAATTTCTTGTGTCAGCTGCTTACCGCCAAAGGTTTGCTCGCGGGTATAAATAATTTTGTTATTTTGCAGTACCGACAAGGTGGTCATGGTATGACCAATATCCAAAATACCAATGGTGTTCACACCCATTGGCAGGGTATCGGAGAACACTTTAAAGGCATTTTCGATGGCAAAACTTTCGACATCGGCAATTTTGGCTGTCAAGCCGCCCAACTCCAATGCTTCTACTCGTGCTTCTACGTTTTCTAAACGTGTTGCAACCAGTAATACATTGACGCGGTTTGGATTGGCTAAACGGTCTGGTTGGACTTCAAAGTCTAGGCTGACTTCATCTAATGGGAATGGAATATATTGCTCGGCGTCCATACGAATTTGAACTTCACGCTCATCGCTAGTCATATCTGCATCCATTTCAATGATTTTGGTAATCACCATTGAGGTTGGAATTGCTAATGCTGCAGATGTAGATTGCGTGTTTGCTAAGTTCAATGCACGTTCAAGCGCATCCCCGACTGCTTCTGGATTGAGAATGTTTTTTTCAACCACACTGCCTTCTGGAAGTGGGACCAGCGCATAGCTCTCGACCCAGTATCTACCATTCTTAACAGAGAGTTCTAATAACTTAACAGAAGTAGAACTAATATCTACACCTATTAACCCCTTACTTGGCTTACGATATAACCTACGCACAATAGTACCATTCCTATTATTTTTTTATCCCCAAAAAAATTTAACCTACTAATCCGCGCTGGTCTATAATTTTTTACGGATACAATAATTCATCTAACAATCCGTAAATCTACTCGCTATACTGACCAGCAATTAGTTTGCTATTAGCGCTCATTAAAACGCACTTGTTATGAAAAAGCTATCTTGTTCGGGTCGTGTTCATCCATTTTTTTTGATCATAATTATAATTTTGGTCGCAATACCGATGGGTTTCTATGGCATGTATCTCTATATTGCCCCATCTTTGCCAGAAATGACCACCTTAAAAAAAGCGCCATTATTAAAACCATTGCAGGTTTATAGTGCCGATAATGAGCTAATTGCCGAGTATGGCGGCAAGCTTTCTGTGCCTGTCGATTATGAACATATTCCTGAAAAATTCATTTTTGCATTCTTAGCTGCAGAAGATTCTGCCTTTTTTGAACACAGTGGGATTAGCTTCAAAGGCTTAGGGCGCGCGTTGAGCGAGGCGGTAACAGGCTCCAATGTGCAAACTGGCGGCTCGACCATTACCATGCAAGTGGCAAAAAACTATTATCTCAGTCCTGAACGCACCTTAAAGCGCAAACTCACCGAAATCTTTTTAGCGCGTAAAATTGAACAGAACCTGAGCAAAGAAGAAATTTTGACCTTATACGTCAATAAAATCTTTTTGGGTAAAAATGCCTATGGCATCGCGGCAGCTGCCAAAATTTATTACAACAAAAGCCTAGAAGAACTGTCGATTGCACAAATGGCGATGATTGCAGGCCTACCTAAAGCACCTTCGCGCTACAATCCCGTGGTAAATCCTGAGCGTGCTTTGGAGCGTCGCAACTGGATTTTGGGACGTATGCTGCAACTGGGCTATATCAACCAAAATGAATACCAAAAAGCCATTGCTGAACCGATTAATTTAGATATGCCAGACCGCAGCATCAGCAATAAACATCCGTATATTGGTGAGATGGTACGTGCTGAACTGGTCAGTAAATTTGGCGAACAAGCGGTTGATTCGGGCTATAAAGTTTACACCACGGTAGACAGCAAACGTCAGATGTATGCAGAACAGGCGGTACAAGAAGGCTTAGAAGCCTATGACCGTCGCCACGGCTGGCGTGGTGCAGAGGCACACGACAAACCGCTGAATGAGTTTCGTGCTTATGCCAACACCTACCCTGCGCAAGTCAGCAAAGTGCTGAATAATTCTTTTGAAGCGTTAATGCAAGATGGCACAACAGTTACTGTACCATGGTCAGGTATGTCTTGGGCGCGCCCCTATCGCAATGCCAACAGTGTAGGCAATGCGCCAAGTCGTGCGGCACAGATTGTAAAAGTCAAAGATATTGTCCGTTTACGTCCAAATGAAAATAAAACCGCTTGGTCATTGGTACAAGTACCGAAAGTGCAAGGTCAATTGGTCGCAATTAACCCGAATAATGGCGCCATTGAAGCGTTGGTTGGTGGCTATAACTTCTATCAATCTAAGTTCAACCGTACTTTACAAGGTTGGCGTCAACCGGGTTCTACCATTAAACCTTTTGTGTATGCACTGGCTTTAGAGCGTGGTATGACGCCACACACCATGGTCAATGACAGTCCAATCACCATTGGCAAATGGTCACCACGTAACTCCGATGGTCGTCATTTAGGTATGATTCCATTGCGTCGTGCGCTGTATTTATCTCGTAACACGGTTTCGGTGCGTTTATTGCAAAATGTGGGAATTGAGCGCACCCGCCAACTGTTCATGGATTTTGGATTGCAGGAAGATCAGATTCCGCGTAACTACACCATTGCATTGGGCACGCCACAAGTTTTGCCTATTCAAATGGCAACGGGCTATGCCACTTTTGCCAACGGTGGTTACCGTATTCAACCGCACTTCATTAACCGTATTGAAGATGCTTATGGCAAGGTGATTTATCAAGCCAATCCTGAATATGCGTGTATTGCTTGTATTAATGCCAAAGAACAAACGCTTGAAAGTGCCGAAGCCACTACACCAGATGATGAAGTGATTGAAGTCACCAATAAAAAACTGGCACAAGCTGAACAATATCCGAACTTATTGGCAGAGCGTAGTCAGTACAAACAGGCACAGCGTATTTTAAAATCTAGCTCGGCGTATGATATGTCCAATATTTTACGTGACGTAATTCAACACGGTACTGGACGTGCTGCGCTCAGAATTGGTCGTGGTGATATTGGCGGTAAAACAGGAACCACCAACGATGCAAAAGACGCTTGGTTCGCAGGTTTCAACGGCAAACTGGTGACTGTGGCTTGGGTGGGCTTTGACCAACCGACCACTTTAGGACGTCGTGAATATGGGGGGGTTGCAGCGCTGCCAATTTGGACAGACTTTATGGGCAATGCACTTAAAGGCACACCTGAAGCATGGGTCAGTTTGGACAGCAAAGCCAAAGCGCCACAGCGTGAACTCAATCAAATGAGCGCAGAACAACAGCAGGATTATCGTGCTTCACCGCCATTGGCACGACCATTGTATCGACCTGCACCTGCAGCACCAGTACGCGCGCCTGAGCGTGATTTTGACGACTTACCAGGCGAGGAAGTGTTAATTCCTGACAATGCTGCACCGCCTGCCATGCACGCGCCAAACAACAGCCCTGCCAAACCAAATGCAGCACCTAAACCTGCTCCCGATGCTTTAGAAAACTTAATTGACGAAGTCTTATAACCACAGACAAGCAGTCAGAAAAAAGCCCTCTTATGCAAAGATGAGGGCTTTTTTATGGGCTATTCAAACTTATTTTTTCTGAAACAGATAAATTTGATGCTGTGCTGTCACGTCAAACTGGGTTCGCTGTTCCAATGCCTGACGGCGCTCTGCTTTGGCTTTATAGGCATAAGGTGTCATAGCAATTAAATGAATTAAATCGCTTTGATTGAGCTGTAATGGTGTTTCCACCACGCTGGCATCAATCAAATCAAAAGTAGTTTGTAATTGGGTGATAAATTTTTCGGGTTCATGTGGCTTTACCTCTTCGAACAACGCTTGACGCATCGCCAATAAATGCTCAGGCGCAGGCGTCACCACCAACAAATAACCTAGTGGTTTTAAAACCCGTAAAATTTCATGTTGTGGAATTGGGCTAAACAAGCTGGCACATAAATCAATACAATGTTCTAAAACAGGCAAAGTTGCCCCTGTCCCCACCACCCAAGTCACTGCGGGATTCAGTTTCGCCGCCACTTGTACGGCATTCTTGGCAATATCCACCCCGACACACTGCAACACTTCGCCTTGCATGGCAGCGGTGTAATAGCCTTCACCACAGCCAATATCCAACAAATTTTCGATGCGTAAGGTGCGAATTTTTTGCACCACTGCCTGTTGCAAGGGCGCATAATGCCCTGCACTTAAAAATGCACGACGTGCCTGCACCGAAGCAGGTGTATCCCCCGGATTTTTACTGTGCTTATGCTGCACCACATGCAAATTGACGTAGCCTTGTTTCGCAACATCATAGCTGTGATTGCTGGCACAACGCCACGTTCGATCATGCAGTTGCAATACCTGACGACACACAGGACACATCAGCAAATTCATCATTTTCTCCAGAGTGAACCACATAAAAAAGTCGGCGAGTGCCGACTTTTAAAATTTTCGGTTGGATAGGCTTAACGTAATTTTAAAGTCATTAAACCTAAAACCACCAGCATAATTGTGATAATCCAGAAACGAATCACCACTTGAGTTTCACGCCAGCCTTTCTTTTCATAGTGGTGATGCAACGGCGCCATTAAGAATACCCGTTTATTGCGCATACGTAGTGAGCCAATTTGCAGGAATACCGAAATCGCTTCAACCACAAACACTCCGCCCATAATCGCAAACACGATTTCCTGACGTACCATCACGGCAATCGTACCCAGCATTGCACCCAAAGACAATGCACCGACATCGCCCATAAAGACTTGTGCAGGATGCGCATTATACCACAGGAAGGCTAAGCCTGCTCCAATCATCGCGGCACAGATTACCACCAACTCAGACGCATATTTCACATAAGGGATATGCAAATAATCAGCAAAACGAACATCCCCCGCCAAGTAGGCAAAGACGCCCAAACCTGCCGCAACCAACACGATTGGCATAATTGCCAAGCCATCTAAACCATCAGTTAGGTTCACCGCATTTGAGGCACCGTTAATTACCAAATAGGTAAAGATAATGAAGCCAATACCGAGTGGAATCAACGACAATGGAATGCTGAAATCTTTAAAAAATGGAATCAACACATCCAGCATATCTGCAGTTTGTGCAGGATTTGGCTGTTGGGTTGCAATCACATACAATGCAATACCCGCACCCAATGATGCTACCGAAGTCCAGAAGAATTTTTTACGCGCTGGCAAACCCGCATTGTCTTTGTAGCGAATTTTAATCCAGTCATCTGCCCAGCCTACAGCGCCAAAAATGACCATAACTGCCAGTACAATCCAGACGTAAGGGTTAGATAAATCTGCCCACAATAGGGTCGAAATACCAATGGAAAGTAGGATTAATACCCCGCCCATGGTTGGCGTACCCATTTTTTTGGCATGCCCTTCAGGTGCATAAGAGCTGACTGCCTGACCGTATTTTAATGCTTGCAGTTTACGAATCATCACAGGGCCTAGCACCAAACCGATGCCAAGCGCAGTCAATACACTCAGTAATGAACGTAATGTTAAATAACGAACCACCTGAAACGAGCTGTTATAGCCCGCCAGCTGCTCAAATAACCATAACAGCATTTAAATTTTCTCCATCAATGCAGCCATCAACGTTTCCATATGGGTATAACGAGAACCTTTAAATAGGAAACTCATGGACTGAGGTTGATGTGTTTTTACCAGATCAATTAAAAACGGCAAGGCTTGTTCTTGAGTGACAAAAGCCTGTAATTTTTTTCCATATTGGGTACTACGTGCACCTTCTTGGGTCGCTGGTGCAAATTCACCAACTGCCACCACAAAGTTGATGCCACGAATAGACACCAAATCACGCCCCAACATATAGTGCTGTTGTGCTGCGCTATTGCCCAGTTCGCCAATATCACCGATCACCATAACCCGCACACCTGTTTGCTGTGCAAGGACTTCGCCTGCAGCACGCATAGAGGTTGGATTGGCATTATAGGTGTCATCAATAAATAAATGCGTGCCTTGCTGAATAAAGTTCAAACGACCTTTTGCCCCTTGTGCCTGCTCCAAGCCTGCGACAATATCATCTAAACTTACACCAATTGCCAGTGCAAAAGCGGCAGCAGCCGTGGCATTTTGTACATTGTGTTCACCTGCAAATGGCAAGTGAATTTGACGCACCCCTTGCGTGGTATTTAAACAAAAACGTGCTGATTGTGGTTGCAACTGAATGTCTGTCGCAAACACATCACCGCCTTCACCAAAACTTAGACACTGTTCTGACTGAACCGCTTGCTGAATCTGTTCAGCAAAATCATCGGCAGCAGGGACAATCGCTGTACCTTGCGAGGCAATATGTGCATAAATTTCAGACTTGGCCCGACAAATACCATCACGCCCACCAAACTCACCCAAATGCGCAGTACCAATATTGATAATGCCTGCCACCTGCGGCTGCACCAAGTTTGAGGTGTAATCGATTTCACCTTGATGACTGGCGCCCAATTCCATCACTGCATATTGATGGCTAGCATTCAACTCCAATAACATCATCGGCACACCCAAGTCATTATTCAGGTTGCCACGGGTAATTAAAGTCGGTGCCAAACGTGACAAAATACTACCGAGCATTTCTTTAGTGGTGGTTTTACCGCTACTGCCTGTTAACGCAATCACTTTTAATTGAGGATGTTGCTGACGACGAAATGCGCCCAAGTGTCCTAAAGCTAAACGGGTATCAGGCACGACCAATTGGCAAATATCTGCGTCTACAGGCTGGCTGACAATTGCCATAGAACAGCCCTGAGTCGCTACTTGTGCCACAAAATCATGCGCATCAAAACGCTCACCTTTTAAAGCCAAAAAGGCATCGCCTGCTTCAGCATGGCGTGAATCGGTTAAAATACGTTTAATCTCGCCTTGCGGTGCTTGCCCATTGGACCAATAACCCTGTGTTGCCTGTTTGAGTTGTTCGGCAGTCCAAGGTTCTAAAATTGCGGTACTGGTGGTGGAAGTGTGCATACAAATTCCTTATTGGGCAGGATAAGCAGAAGGTGAACAATGCTGTGCATCTATCGCAGATTGCACTTCAACCACATCGTCAAACCAGTGTCTTACCCCATCTATTTCTTGATAATTTTCATGACCTTTGCCTGCAATCAAGACAATATCGCCTGACTGTGCATGTTTGACTGCATATTTAATCGCTTCACGACGATCATGAATTTCATGGCTCTGTGCCACCAACAAATCGACACCTGTCTGCATATCGGCAAAAATTTGCAAAGGATCTTCAGTACGTGGGTTATCTGAAGTCAAAAGCACAACATTGGCATAGTCCAATGCCGCTTGGGTCATCAGTGGGCGCTTACCACGATCCCGATCTCCACCGCAGCCAAACACCGCCCAAAGCTGTGCGCTAACATGGCGTTTTAAGGTTTGCAACACTTGAATTAGGGCGTCTGGCGTGTGTGCATAATCCACCACAAATAAACGCTCTGCATCACGCAACACTTGCATACGCCCCGGTGCGCCTTTGAGTTGTGCAGTCGTGTGTATTAAATCCTGTAATGCAAAACCTGCTTGCTCTGCTGCGATTAAACTCGCGACCAAGTTTTCAACATTAAAATGTCCGAGCAACGGACTTTGCACCACATATTCTGCCGTAGCAGTTTGTAGATGGAAACGTACACCATTCAGACTGTATTCAATCTGCTGTACTTGATAGTCTGCCGCTTGCTGCGTGGAATAAGTCAAAATTTTCGGTTGCGCAGGGTTCTGTTGCGCCGCTTGCAACATGATCCCAGCATATTCATCATCTAAATTGACAATTGCAACTTTTAAACTGGCAAACTGAAACAGCATGGCTTTGGCTGCAGCATACGCCTCTAAAGTACCGTGATAATCCAAATGATCACGGCTCAGGTTGCTATATACCGCAATTTCAATATCGCAGCCATTTAAGCGCCCTTGCTCCAAACCATGTGAACTGGCTTCAATTGCGGCAAATTTTGCCCCCTGTTGTGCATAGCTGTATAAAGCATTTTGCAGTTGCAAGGCATCTAAAGTGGTATGTGTTGAAGCTTCCAAATTAGGCAAAATTCCGTTGCCTGTGGTGCCCATTACCGCACAGCGTTGGGCTTGTAACATTAACAACTCAGCAATTAAGCGGGAAATCGTGGTTTTACCATTGGTGCCCGTGACTGCAAGCATACGCGCTAAAGGTACAGGCTGTCGTGCTTGTAAATATTGTTTTTGCCACTGTCCCATGCGCTGACGCACATCTGGCACCACCAAATTATTGGCAACTGCCAGTTCAGTTTCCGAAATCACCGCCAAAGCACCTTGATCTAAAGCTGCTTGTGCAAATTGTGCGGTTTTTTCAGGCTGCGACAAACTGGTCAGGGCAATAAAAATTTGCCCTGCTGTCACATGGCGGCTGTCGAGTTGAAAGCCCTGAAAGTCTTGTATCATCCAATCTGCAACGCGGGAACTGCGATAAATATTTTGAAAGCTGATAGACATGCGTCACCTGTTATTGGATGTTGGGAGTTTCTAAAGGTTTATCTAAAGGTACGTTCATTAAACGTAAAGATTCTTGCATCACACGAGCAAATACAGGCGCTGCCACCAAACCACCATAATACTGTCCTGCTGGATTTTCCACCACGACAACCATGGCTAAACGCGGATCACTGACTGGCGCAACCCCAGCAAACAAGGCACGATATTCAGTCTGTGAATAGCCTTTGCGGTCTGCACGAAGTTTATGCGCTGTTCCCGTTTTACCTGCAACCCGATAGCCTGGAATATTGGCTTGACGTGCCGTACCACCGGGTAACGTTACGGCTTCCATCATCAGTAGAACTTGATCGGCAATTTTAGCATCAACAATTTGTTCGCCTTTAGGCTGTTCTTCTAATTTGTATAAACTCAGCGGCATTTTTACGCCTTTATTGGCAAGCATGGCATAGGCATCTGCCAATTGCAGCACAGTGGCGTTCAAACCATAACCATAAGACATGGTCGCCACTTCCGACACATTCCACTTGCTTGGCGGCAAAATTAAACCTGCACTTTCACCCGGAAATTTCACTGCAGAACGCGCACCAAACCCTAAACGCTTATAAAAAGTCGGTAAGGTTGCATACGGTAAAGATAAAGCAATTTTCGCCACACCCACGTTTGACGATTTTTGGATAATTCCCGCCAAAGTCAGTGAGCCATAATTGTGGGTATCACGAATGGTGTGATTACCCACCCGCATTGAACCACCACTTAAATTGACCACGGTATTCGGTGAATATTTGCCACTTTCTAGTGCCATTGCCACCGTCATAGGCTTCATGGTCGAACCCGGTTCAAAAGAATCCACCGCACCACGGTTACGCATGGCATCTTTATTGGACAAACTTTTTTTGTCATTCGGGTTATACGACGGCCAACTGGTCATCGCCAAAATTTCACCCGTTTTCACATCTACCGCAATTGCTGTGGCTGAACGGGCATTATTTGCCACCCCTGCTGCAGTCAATTCACGATACATAATGTATTGCAAACGTGAGTCGATACTCAGGGTAATATTTTCGCCCGGTTCAACCTCTCTCACCACTTCTGGGTCTTTGACACGGTTACCCTTTTTATCGCGCACGATTTGCTGTTCGCCATCCACGCCTGCCAAGCGGGTATTTAGCTGCATTTCCAAGCCTTCAATGCCTGTGCCTTCACTATTGGTCAAACCAATAATTTGTGCATTCGGCTGTGGCTGCGGGTAATAACGCTTATAGTTTTTCTCGGTATATACCCCTTGGAAATTACGTTTTAGAATCAGCTCTGCCTGTTGCGGCGGCACTTCTTTTTGTAAAACCAAATAACGTGAACGCGGACGCTCGTTCATTTTATTTTTCAGTTCTTGGCGATCCATCCCAACTGCATCGGCAAGTTCATCTAAATTCAAGTTTTTATCTGGCAATTGACGCTGCAATTTACGACTGGTCGGATTTTTTTCCAACTCGGCTGTAATTTCTTCAAACAGTTTTTTATTGTCAAAATAATCACGTGGATCAATCACCACTTTCATTACAGGGGTACTAATTGCCAAAGGCACACCGTGGCGATCATAAATCACCCCGCGCATAGCTTTGAGCTTTTCTGTTCTTAAAATATTGGCATTGGCTTTGTTTTGTAAAAAGTCATGGTTCACAATTTGCACATAAAAAGCACGTCCCACCAGTGCCACGAACACCAGCAGTACCACAGCCCACATTAAGTAAAAACGCCACATTTCTACATGAATGGCATTTTTTCCAGTTACCGATTGCTGTTTCTTTCGGGTTTGCTTTTTACGCGTATCGACCATGTGCAACTCGCCTTATTGTTGTTCTGAGGTTGTAGGCAAAGAAATCACCACAGTTTGCGGTGCGGGCGGTGAATACATACGCAGTTGCGTCACCGCACGGGTGCCAATTTGTGCAGTTGCACCAAAGGTCTGCTGTTCAATTAACAAACGTCCCCATTCGGCATTTAAGTCATCTCGCTCGCGCATATAAGAACTCAGCTCACGATAATCATGGCGATATTCAAACACTTGAAACACCACCATAATCGCGCTGATAAACACCAGCGCCAATAAAATAAAATAGGCGACCATTTTTTTCAGTCGCACTTGAGATTGATTTTTTTTAACGGTTTCAGTTTTCATTATTGGCCTTTTCAAGCTAATCGTTCTGCAACACGTAGCCATGCGCTGCGTGAGCGTGGATTGGCTTTGACTTCTTCATCACTGGCACGCACACGTGAGATTTTTTTCAATCGACGTGTATCTTGTTGCTGTTGTGGCAAGCCCCAACCTGAATCTTCAGGCAGGCTCGATTCTTTTTGAATAAACTGTTTAATTAAACGATCTTCCAAAGAGTGGAAGCTAATTACAGCCAAACGACCTTCGGGTTTTAATACCTCAACCGCCTGCGGTAAGAAGTTTTCAATATCTTCTAATTCTTTATTAATCGCAATACGAATTGCCTGAAAAGTACGCGTTGCAGCGTGTTTGTTTTTTTCCCACTTCGGATGGGCAACTTTTACAATTTCAGCCAATTGTGCGGTGGTTTCAATATAACCCGCCTGTTTAATGGCTTTGGCAATACGGCGGCTATAACGTTCTTCACCATATTGAAAAATCACATTGGCTAAGGCTTCTTCTTCAATATCCACCAGCCATTCTGCTGCAGTCGGGCCTTGTGAATTGTCCATACGCATATCAAGCGGGCCGTCTTTCATAAAGCTAAAACCGCGTTCTGCCTGATCTAGCTGTGGTGACGACACGCCTAAATCGGCCATCACACCATCGACCTGAGTGACGCCCAAATCATTCAACGCTTGCTGCATATCGGCAAAACTGGCATGAATAATTTGAAAGCGCGAATCTTGCTGCGCCAATTCTGCTGCCACGGCCAAAGCTTGTGGATCTTTATCAAAGGCATAAACTCGCGCCTGCGCATCCAATTTGGATAACAACAAACGCGTGTGTCCACCTCGTCCAAAGGTGGCATCGACATAAATTCCTGTATTGCGATCTGCCAACACGGCATCAACAGTTTCATGAAGTAATACAGAAATATGCGACATAAGGTTCAATCAATACAGCTAAAATGTAACTGCACATTATTACCTTGTTTTGGCAAAGCTCCAAACGTCTTTTTGTAGATAAATATTACTTTCCATAGGGAAAACCGTTTTTGACTTTTTTAAAGCACAAAAAAATCTCCGTAGAGATTTTTTTGTGTGCCAATCCAATAAAAGATTAGCCGAAAATGGATATCTGTTTAACGCTTAGTATTATAAATTTGGTCGAAAATCGCACCATTCACAAAATGTGTTTTTTGTGCATTTTCCCAGCCACCGAACACTTCATCAATGGTGAAGGTTTTTAATTTCGGGAATTGTGCTGCATATTTTGCAAGGACTTTTTCATTACGTGGACGGTAGAAATGCTTAGCCGCCATTTCCTGACCTAAAGGTGAATATAAATAGTTGATATAGCCTGTCGCTAACCATTTATTGCCATTTTTTTCTACTGTGCGGTCTACGATTGCCACCGAAGGTTCAGTCAAAATAGAAATAGATGGATAAACAATATCAAACTTGTCTTTGCCTAAGGTTTTTAAAGTTACAAGGGCTTCATTTTCCCAAGTCAACAACACATCACCAATGCCACGTTCAGCAAATGTAGTCATCGACGCACGTGCTGCCGAATCCATCACTTTTACATTGTGGTACATCTTGCCCACAAATTCTTGCGCTTTGGCCTTAGAGCCGCCCGGCTGCTTTTCTGCATAACCCCAAGCCGATAAATACACCCAACGTGGCAAACCACCTGTTTTCGGGTTAGGGGTAATAATTTGTACGCCTGGTTTGGTTAAGTCATTCCAGTCTTTAATGTTTTTCGGATTGCCTTTACGCACCATAAAGACGATGGTCGAGGTATAAGGCGCAGAGTTATGAGGAAATTCTTTTTGCCAACCTGCTTGGATTTGACCTGACTTTACAATTTCTTCAATGTCATTTGCCAATGCCAAAGTGACAACATCGCCCTTTAAACCATCGACCACAGAACGCGCTTGCTTGCCTGAACCACCATGTGATTGTTTAAAGTTGACGTCTAAACCTGTACGTTTTTTCCAGTACTGACCAAACGACTTGTTAAATTCATCATAAAATTCGCGGGTCGCATCATACGATACATTTAAAAACTGACGATCTGCAGCCTGAGCAGTCGTTGCAGCAAAACCTGTTGCCAATAGCGCAGCAGCCAATAAAGCTTTCAATTGAGTTTTCATTACAGCACACATCACCTTTAATCTGTCGCTCAATATATGCAATGCTCAGGCGCTGCGCAATTTGTAAAAAACATGCAAAAAATGATTAAATTCAAATAATTTAGCTTTAATTAATTGTTTTTAATCAATTTAATTCAAGATGCGGCGTTTATTCCAAATTTATACCTTTTTATGGATTAGATATATAAAAAGTGAATAAAACTTTGATCCGTTTTTAGACTCAACGGTAAAATAAGCGACATCACAGCAATCAAACCCGCTTCAAAACTATTTTATTGTGACTTTTGTAACAATCTTCACGATATCTCCACAGTTGTTTGTTACAACATGTTCTAAATCAAAGATCATCTGAAAAATCGGTATATAGTGAGTAAATGATGATAAAGATCTTATTAAGAGTGTGACGCAAATCTACTTTTGTTATGATTTTTGTGATTAAATATTAAAGTGATTAAAACAATTTATAAATTGTGAGTTCACTCATAAAGGAAAGGGGGAATCAAAATGAAATCTAAACTCATGTTCGCAGTATTACTCAGCTTAAGTACAGTCGGTCACAGTGCAGTGATCAAATCTGCTGAAAGTAAAACCCATTTAACTGCGGAAAAGGGGTCTTTAATTGAAAAAGCCCTTACCCAACAAAAACAGGCAGACAAGCAAAAGTTTGAATCAAATAATGATTTAAAAGTGCTGACTTCCATTCATGTCGCTCCAACTCAAAATTTCTTTGCCTTGCAAAATCAGCGTTTTAGCCGTTTTGTACAAGCCTTATTCCCGCAAGATAACTCATAACTCCGCATTAAATTCACTGCCTTTGATCCCCTTTTCAAATGCAGTTGAAACGCCCAAGTACAGAATGTTGAATTTAACATTAAGTACTTGGGCTTTTTCGTTATAATGGTTGCAATTTACATTTTGAATTAATTTTTGCTTATGACTGTTCGTACTCGTATCGCGCCTTCTCCTACTGGTTTCCCGCACGTGGGAACAGCGTATATCGCCTTGTTTAACTTATGTTTTGCCAAACAACACGGTGGTGAATTTATTCTTCGTATTGAAGATACTGACCAACTGCGCTCAACCCCTGAATCTGAAAAAATGATTTTGGATTCATTGCGTTGGTTAGGCTTAAATTGGGCAGAAGGTCCAGATATCGGCGGCCCACATGCACCGTATCGCCAATCTGAACGTATGGATATTTATAAGCAATACGCCTTGCAATTGGTTGAACAAGGGCATGCTTTCTATTGCTTCGCTACTAGCGAAGAACTAGATCAAATGCGTGCAGAACAACAAGCACGTGGTGAAAGCCCGCGCTACGATGGTCGTGGTTTAAACTTGTCTGCAGATGAAGTGCAGCGTCGTTTAGCGGCAGGCGAAGCGCATGTTATTCGTATGAAAGTGCCAACCGAAGGCGTATGTAAATTTAATGACATGCTGCGCGGTGAAGTGGAAATTCCATGGGCGCAAGTCGATATGCAAATTTTGCTGAAAACAGATGGCTTGCCAACTTACCATTTGGCCAACGTGGTCGATGACCATTTGATGCAAATCACTCACGTGATTCGTGGTGAAGAATGGATTCCATCGGCACCGAAACACCAATTGCTTTATCAATATTTTGGTTGGGATATGCCTGTGTTATGCCACATGCCATTGTTGCGTAACCCAGACAAATCAAAATTATCTAAACGTAAAAACCCAACTTCAATCAACTACTACAAAGACATTGGCGTATTACCTGAAGCTTTGCTGAACTATTTAGGTCGCATGGGTTGGTCAATGCCAGATGAAAGTGAAAAATTCACCTTAGCCGAAATGATTGAACACTTTGATATTCAACGTGTTTCACTAGGCGGCCCTATCTTTGATGTGGAAAAACTCAATTGGCTGAATGGTCAATGGATTAAAGCGCTTTCACCTGCTGAGCTGTTAGATACCTTATTGGCTTGGAAAGCAGATCGTGCCAAATTGGAAGAGATTGCTGCCGCGATTCAACCGCGTATTAATTTACTCTCAGAAGCGGTCAATTGGTCTGCACATTACTTCAACCATTTCCCAAGCTTGAGCAAGGAACAGTTTGAAAGTAAAAAACTGTCTGAAGAACAAGTGCGTCAAAGCCTACAATTTGCAATTTGGCGTTTAGAAAGTCTATTTACTTGGAACAACGACACGGTGAGCCAAACCCTAATGGATTTAGCCAACCAAATGGAAATCAAATTGCGTGATTTCATGCCTGCGTTCTTTATTGCAATTGCAGGTTCAACCGCATCTACACCTGTGATGCAAACCATGGTCACCATTGGTCCTGACCTGACCTTTGCGCGTTTGCGTCATGCCTTAGAAGTGGTTGGCGGACCAAGCAAAAAAGAAGTTAAAGTCTGGGAAAAACTGAATGAAAGCATCAAATTGCCGAAAAATGATGCAATTGATCCAGCTTAATTCATTTTTTTGTTGACGTGTGCGCGCAATAGCCCTAATATTGCGCTCACACAGACTGGGGTCATAGCTCAGTTGGTAGAGCGCTACAATGGCATTGTAGAGGTCAGCGGTTCGATCCCGCTTGACTCCACCAAGTTTAAATAAGGCTTTACCTGTGTTGCCTCATCAAGTCCCTATCGTCTAGAGGCCTAGGACATCGCCCTTTCACGGCGGTAACCGGGGTTCGAATCCCCGTAGGGACGCCATATTCAAGATGAATATAAATTCACTTATCTTCATCTTATAAAGAAGCTCAAGCAATGACTTGGGCTTTTTTATTGCCCTGTTTTCTGACAGACTGTTTTTGATTTGCCGTACATTTGGTTAGAATAACGATCAGATTAGAATTTTGGAGTTGTAATGCAATACCGATGCCCTAAATGTCAAAGCCCAAAAATCATGCCTGTTGCGCAGGCAGGTCAAACAACACCGCGTCCTGTGGTGCCAAAAAGCTTGGTGATGCTTATTCCAGCGGTATTTGTCTTATTACTTCTTGTCTTGATCAGTATCGCCATGTGGATTTTTGGTGATGGTGCAGGCACAACCTTACAAAGCATTACTGTGGCGGTATTTGTGCTGTGTGTAATTGCAGGTTTCTTGTTTTATCGTGATTTGCCTGATTTCAAAATTTCTATGCAAGCCTTTATGCAGTCACAAAAAAAATGGAAGTGCCGTGAATGTGCACATGAGTGGGAAGTTTAAACCTCACTGGTCTACATCTAGATTAAGAAAAATGTTGCTAGGTTGATCACAAGACCACATTATCGAGCAAATATAAAAAAACCAGCCTTCTCGGCTGGTTTTTTTAATGAGAACTCAAGTTTTTAGACTTAAGCGCCAATTTTACGGTATTTGCTACGTTTGGTTGCCAGATCATCACCATATTTCTTACGGCGATATTCTTCAAACTCAGTATAGTTACCTGTAAAGAATTCTGGTTGCTCATCTTCGAATGACAAGATGTGCGTTGCAATACGGTCTAGGAACCAACGGTCGTGCGATACCACCATCACTGTACCTGGGAAGACTAAAATTGCATCTTCCAGTGCACGTAAAGTTTCAATATCCAAGTCGTTTGATGGCTCATCCAGCAAGATCACATTTGCGCCCTGCTGTAGAATTTTTGCCAGTTGTAAACGGTTACGCTCACCACCCGACAATTCACCAACGCGTTTTTGCTGATCCTGACCTTTAAAGTTAAAGCGACCAATATAAGCACGCGATGCAATTTCATAATCGCCCACTTTCAAAATGTCTAAACCGCCAGAAACTTCTTCCCAAACAGTTTTGTCATCATCTAGAGTGTCACGAATCTGACCGACATAAGCCACTTTTACCGAGTCACCTAAAGTCACGCTGCCCGTATCAGGTTGCTGCTCGCCAGTCATCATACGGAATAAAGTCGTTTTACCCGCACCGTTTGGACCGACAATCCCCACAATCGCTGCAGGCGGCACAGTAAAGGAAAGGTTTTCGTAAAGTAAGCGATCACCAAATGACTTGCTGATGTTTTCCACTTCCACCACTTTGTTCCCTAAACGTGGGCCAGGTGGAATATAAATTTCAGAAGTTTCGTTACGCTGTTGGAATTCACGCGAGTTAAGCTCTTCAAAACGCTCCATACGCGCTTTGTTTTTCTTTTGCTGGCCTTTCGCATTGGAACGTACCCATTCCAATTCTTTTTTCAAGGCTTTAGCAAAAGATTCTTCTTGCTTCTGTTCTTGCTCTAAACGGTTATTTTTCTGCTCTAACCATGAAGAGTAGTTACCTTGATATGGAATACCATGTCCACGGTCAAGTTCTAAAATCCATTCTGCAACGTTATCCAAGAAGTAACGGTCGTGGGTAATTGCCACAATCGTACCCGGGAAGTCTTTTAAGAAACGCTCTAACCAAGATACAGATTCTGCATCCAAGTGGTTCGTCGGCTCGTCTAGAAGCAGCATGTCTGGTTTAGACAATAACAAACGGCATAAAGCCACACGACGACGCTCACCACCCGATAATTTGTTAACATCAGCATCCCAAGCTGGCAAATTTAATGCTGCCGCTGCTTGTTCAAGCTGATTGTTCAGGTTGTGTGCATCCCAAGTTTGGATAATCGCTTCTAACTTCTCTTGCTCTTTTGCAAGTTTGTCGAAATCTGCATCTGGATCTGCATATTCTGCAAAAACTTGGTCTAAACGCTCTAAAGCATCTAAAGCTTCACGCACACCATCTTCCACGTTGCCGCGTACATCTTTGCTCGGGTCTAGTGGTGGTTCTTGCTCAAGATAACCAATTTTGATGCCTGGCTGTGCACGAGCTTCACCAGAGAAATCTTTATCTACGCCCGCCATAATACGGAGCAAAGTCGATTTACCTGCACCGTTTAAACCAAGCACACCAATTTTCGCACCTGGGAAAAATGATAAGGAGATGTCTTTCAAGATTTCGCGCTTAGGCGGAACCATTTTCGACACTCGGTTCATCGTATAAATATATTGGGCCACGTAGGACTCCTCAATAGAAAACCAAATCTGGGGCTCAGATGAGCAGCCCCTGCTCTAATGAGCGAAAAAATAATCGGGTATTATACCTGAATACGGAGAAAAAATAAGACACCACAAACATCTTGCATGCTTTGTTACAACTCTAGCGATCAGCGGATAAGCACAGGACTTTTTGCCTGCTATATCAAATTTACAGCTAAATATTGCAGCATTTTTACACTTTCTTTCATATTTAAAAGTGCTAGACTCAAACCAATTTAACTCACGAAGATGAAGTAAACATGACCTATAAAGACGAAACTTTGGCCATTCATGCAGGCTATAGCCCAGAACCAACCACCAAAGCCGTGGCTGTGCCTATTTACCAAACCACTTCTTATGCCTTTGATAATACGCAACATGGTGCCGATTTATTTGATTTAAAAGTACAAGGCAATATTTACACCCGTATTATGAACCCAACCACTGCAGTATTGGAGCAACGTGTTGCAGCACTTGAAGGCGGGATTGGCGCATTGGCTTTAGCATCGGGTATGGCTGCAATTACCTACGCAATTCAGACCATTACCGAAGCAGGCGATAACATTGCTTCAGTATCAACTTTATACGGCGGTACTTACAACTTATTTGCCCACACCTTGCCTAAACAAGGCATTGAAGTACGTTTCTTCGATTATCAACAGCCTGAAAGCTTACGCGACCTGATTGATGACAAAACCAAACTGGTCTTTGTAGAATCCATTGGTAACCCATTGGGCAATATTATTGACCTTGAAGCGATTGCGAAAATTGCGCACGAATACGGCATTCCAGTGGTGGTGGATAACACTGTAGCCACGCCTGTCTTGCAAAAATCATTTGATTTTGGCGCAGACATCATCATTCACTCACTGACCAAATATATTGGTGGTCACGGTACGTCTATTGGCGGCATTATTGTCGATAGCGGTAAATTCCCTTGGGGCAAATATCCTGAGCGTTTTAAAGCCTTAAATACACCTGACCCAAGTTACCATGGTGTGAACTATGTAGAAGCCTTAGGCGCTGCAGCATTTATTGCACGTGCACGTGTAGTACCACTACGCAATACAGGTGCAGCGATTAGCCCGCATAACGTATTCCTAATTTTACAAGGTTTAGAAACCTTAAGCCTGCGTATGGAACGCCATACTGAAAACGCGCAAAAAGTAGCGGAATATTTACAGGCACATCCAAAAGTGAAATGGGTCAATTACGCAGGTTTGAAAGATCACCCGCAACATGCGTTGGCACAAAAATATGTGAAAGGCAAACCTTCTGCAATTCTGTCTTTTGGTGTGCAAGATGGCCGTGAAGGCGGAACCCGCTTTATTGATGCACTGCAATTATTCACACGCTTGGTCAATATTGGCGATGCCAAGAGTCTGGCTTGCCACCCTGCAACCACCACTCACCGTCAGTTGAGTGCAGATGAACTCAAAGCGGCTGGTGTGAGTGAAGATATGGTGCGTTTATCCATCGGGATTGAACATGCCGATGACTTAATTGCCGATTTAGAGCAAGCTTTAGCAGCTGTATAAAAACTCATCAGTTCAAACTTTGTACTGGCATCCTGCTGATTAATTTCAACAGGATGCTTTTTTATTTTAATTTTTCTTTGTATGTCTTTGCATTAGCTTTATTTCATGGTAAAAATAAAGATATACAGCTCACAAAAATAGAGCAATTACTCTAAATTCATTTTTAAATTCAACCACTTATTCCATAGCTTTTTTTGTGCAATCGGCTATCATAAAGCCAAGTAAAACAGTTCAAATTCAGTCTGAAATTTGAATCGTCAATCTCAATAAAAATGACAACTCAGGAATCTAAATCAGGAATATTAGCGTGAAGCCAAAATTAGAGAAACTTTTTCAACAGCGTGTAAATGGTAAAGTTGCCCTTATTACAGGTGCATCGAGTGGTATTGGTTTAACCGTGGCACATAAGCTAGCCGATGCAGGTGCGCATGTGCTTTTGGTGGCACGTACTCAGGAAACGCTCGAACAAGTCAAAGCTGAAATTGAAGCACGTGGTGGCAAGGCTTCAGTTTTCCCTTGTGATCTAAACGATATGGACTCTATTGATGCTGTATCGCAACAAATTCTTGCCTCTGTCGATCATATTGATATTTTAATTAACAACGCAGGCCGCTCAATCCGTCGTGCAGTACATGAGTCGGTTGATCGTTTCCACGACTTTGAACGTACCATGCAGCTCAACTATTTTGGTGCTGTGCGTTTGGTACTCAATATTTTGCCGCAGATGATGCACCGTAAAGATGGTCACATCATCAACATCAGCTCGATTGGTGTATTAGCCAACGCAACGCGTTTCTCGGCTTATGTGGCATCTAAAGCCGCATTGGATGCGTTTAGTCGCTGTCTATCTGCAGAAGCGCATACACACAAAATTGCGATTACTTCGGTGTATATGCCATTGGTTCGTACCCCAATGATCGCACCAACCAAAATTTATAAGTACGTGCCCACCCTTTCACCTGAGCAAGCGGCAGATTTAATTGCTTATGCGATTGTGAAACGTCCGAAGAAAATTGCGACACATTTGGGTCGTTTGGCTTCAATCACTTATGCGATTGCACCAGACATTAACAACAAACTCATGTCGATTGGTTATAACTTATTCCCAAGCTCTACCGCTTCTGTGGGCGAGCAGCAAAAACTGAACTGGGTACAAAAAGCGTATGCGCGCTTGTTCCCAGGTGAACACTGGTAATTTATACACAATTCAAGTTTTGCTTTAGGCGACCTACGGGTCGCCTATTTGTTTTTACAGCTTAGGTTGAACAGCGCACAACAATACAACATCACTTCAACAATTTTTAAATTGTGCAGCCGCAACTTTTCATGTGATTTTAATATTGGTTTAAGAAATAGCATTCAAAATGACATTACAATAATGAAAGGTACAACACATGAAAACTCTGTATCTGTTTAAGCTATTTTGTTTTTCTGCTGCGGGCTTAAGTTTTTATCACTTATATACTGAGCTTACGCGCAATCATGTAGACACATTTCAAGTGATGACACTGACAGGCCTGGTGGTCTTGTTAGTCGAATTGGGCTATCGCAGCCAACTTGCCGTGTCCATGTCGCATTCATCTGGTGCGATGTCCGAAGTTTCTGCCTCTTCTAATTACAGTTATTTCATGTCTAAATTGGCAGCAAGCAGTATTGCTACCTGTTTTATTGTGCAAAGCTGGATGGCTTAAAACATTCCTCCAACAATCTAAACCACCACGTGTAATCCGACAAAACATTCAATTGATGGATTGTTTTATGCTATAACACAGCTGTTTTAAGTATTTTGAATGGATTATGCGAGCACTGGCCCTCATTTTACAGTATGGCTGTTTTGCCTTTGCCTTGTTTCTGAGTTATCAGGTTGCAACGGCGCTTTATCAGCAAGAATATGAACTTTTAGAGGTTGTTGCCGATGTCGGCACGATTTTAATTTGTATTGATTTGGGCGTATTTTTATTTAGCAGTAAAGCCTCACAAGGTTTAAATCTTCAGGAATATGCTCGCCAACTTGAAGCACCACCGTCAAAACTAGTCGCAGTGACTCGTAAACTTGGACATTTGGGAATTATGCTGATTTTGGTGAGTTGGATTGTACCGTTGATTTAAAATCCATCAAAAAATCTGTATATAAAAATGTTCCTGCAAAACAAAAAGCTCCCGAATTTCGGGAGCTTTTTGTTAGAGCAATTCAAAATTACTTCGAACCTTTAATCCCTGCTTGTAACAACAATGCACCTAAACCACCAATTTTATTTTCTTGTGGTTTAGCGGCTTGTGGTTTTTTCGCTTGTGGACGCTCAGTCTGAGGACGTGACTGCTGTGGACGTTTCGCTTGTGGCTTACGCTCTGTACGCTGTTCTTGATCACGACGTGGTGCACGCGCTGCTTTTGCAGGTGCAGCCGAACCTTCAGGACGCATCGATAAATTCACACGGTTACGCTCTACATCAACCTGCAACACACGCACTTGAACAATTTGACCTGGTTTCACCACTTTATGCGGATCAGCCACAAATTCATTGGCCAACTCAGAAATATGCACCAAACCATCCTGATGTACGCCCACATCCACGAAAGCACCAAAGTTGGTCACGTTGGTTACAACACCTTCAAGCTGCATGCCTTCAGTCAACTGCGCCACTTCAGTAATATCTTCACGGAATTTAGCCGTACGGAATTCAGGACGTGGGTCACGACCTGGTTTTTCCAATTCAGACAAAACATCCTGAATAGTTGGTAAGCCGACTTGCTCATCCACAAATTCTTCAGCATTCACCGAACGGATAATTTCAGTATTACCAATAATATCTTTAACCGTGGTCGCTTTGGCAGCCACAATTTTTTCTACTAAACCATAAGATTCAGGGTGCACTGCAGAAGCATCCAAAGGCTCAGAACCTGCCTGAATACGTAAGAAACCTGCTGCTTGTTCAAAAGTACGTTCGCCTAAACGCGGTACGTTTTTCAAAGCTTGGCGATTGTCAAAACGGCCATGTTCTTTACGGTATTCAACAATTTGCTGTGCAATGGCTTTATTCAAACCTGCGATATAACCCAATATTGCTGAAGATGCCGTGTTGACATCGACACCGACCGAGTTCACACAGTCTTCTACCACAGCTTCTAAGGTTTTTGCTAAACCTGCCTGATTCACGTCATGTTGATACTGACCCACACCGATTGATTTTGGATCAATTTTTACCAACTCTGCCAATGGGTCTTGCAAACGACGTGCAATCGACACTGCACCACGAATCGACACATCTAGTTCTGGCAACTCTTGCGATGCCAATTCAGAAGCTGAATACACAGATGCACCCGCTTCAGATACAGACACACGTGTTAATTTCAAGTCACTGTGCGCCGCCATCATTTCTGCCACAACCGCTTCAGTTTCACGGCTTGCAGTCCCGTTACCAATCGCGATTAAATCAACATTGTGCTCACGGCATAAACGTGCAAGTTCTTCAATCGCGCCTGCTTTGTCTTCTTTAGGTGCAAATGGATAAACCGTGCTATGTGCAACCACATCGCCAGATTGGTTCACCACAGCCAGTTTGACACCTGTACGGATGCCAGGGTCTACGCCCAGCGTACAACGCGCACCTGCAGGTGCAGAGAGCAATAAATGACGCAAGTTTTCTGCAAAGACATCCATCGCTTCAGCTTCGGCAGCCAAACGCTTTTCAGTCAATAATGAATGTTCGATTTGTGGACGCACTTTGCCCAACCAAAACAATTTTGCCGTTTGCTTTAAAAAGTCCTGACGTGCTTGCGGCTGAATTTGATCTAAATTGTATTCAGTTTCAATACGTGCCAAAGGTGCACTGTCTTCACCATCAACTTTTAAACCCAAGACGTTTTCTTGGCGACCACGCAACATCGCCAATAGGCGATGTGAAGGCACTTTGTTGAGGTTTTCTGAAAAATCGAAGTAATCACGGAATTTTTTGCCCACTTCTTTTTTCTCTTCAGAAGCAACCAAGCTTTTTAATACCGCTGTTTTGGCAAAAATTTCTTTTAATTCTGTGGTTAAGGCAATATTTTGTGCCCATTCATCAATCAGAATGTGTTGTACCGCATCTAGCTGACTGTCTGCATCAGGATAGTCTGCATGACTAAAGCCTGCTAAAGCTTCGCTTGGCTCAACCTGTTCTGCAAAAATTTGCGCTGCAATTGGGCCTAAACCTGCTTCTTTAGCTTTAAACGATTTACTGGTGCGTTTTGGACGGTAAGGCGCGTAAATTTCTTCTAAAGCATTTTTGGTTTCAGCAGCGTTAACCCGTGCCAATAAATCATCAGATAATTTATCTTGTTCTTTGAGTGATTCTATTACTTTTTCGCGACGCTCATATAAATCACGTAAATACGATAAACGTGTATCGAGCTGACGTAGCTGCGTGTCATCTAAACCTTGCGTCACTTCTTTACGGTAACGTGCAATAAATGGAACGCTAGCACCTTCATCAATAAGTTTGATGGCAGCTTCTACTTGATTTGGTCGTACGGCAAGTTCTTTTGCTAACTGCTGAACTAAGTCAGTCATCGTGTGTGATCCTACAAGGATAAGTACTAAAAGCCATGATTATAAAGACCAAGACTATAAAATCCACAATTGTTTTATGAATTTTATAAATGGTGGTTTTTTGGCGATTTTTGCCAATTCGGCTAAATTTTATAAATCTAAATAAAATTCAGGCTTATGTTAGACTCAAACGGACAAATATGTCAGTTTTTCGCATGGGAATGCTGTATATATTTGGTATCTATGTCTTGATTTTATCTGCAATATTTGTTGCTTTAGAGCATAGGCAATAGATACCAATGAATCGTATACTCAAAGCCAACTCAACTTTTTGTTTACGATGACAATAAAGAATAAAGGAGCACATCATGAGTTTAGTTGTACCTGCTGAAAAAACAGATGCCGTACACAGCGAAACTGACCGCGTTGAACGCATTCTCGTTGTCGATGATGATGTGCGTTTACGTACCCTGTTACAGCGTTTCTTGGAAGATAAGGGCTTTGTGGTCAAAACTGCCCACGATGCGACACAAATGGATCGTTTGTTACAGCGTGAACTGTTCTCTTTAATCGTGCTTGATTTTATGCTGCCTGTTGAAGATGGTTTAAGTATTTGCCGTCGTTTACGTCAATCTAACATCGACACGCCAATTATTATGCTGACGGCTCGCGGCAGTGACTCTGACCGTATTGCAGGACTTGAAGCAGGTGCAGATGATTATTTACCAAAACCGTTTAATCCAAATGAGCTGTTAGCGCGTATTCGTGCTGTATTGCGTCGTCAAGTGCGCGAGGTACCAGGTGCACCAAGTCAGCAAATGGAAGTGGTTGGTTTTGGCCCATGGTCACTAGATTTATCGACCCGTACTTTGACACGTGAAGGTCAGGTCGTGACCCTAACTACAGGTGAATTTGCAGTACTCAAAGCGTTGGTACAACATCCTCGTGAGCCTTTAACCCGTGACAAGTTAATGAATTTGGCGCGTGGTCGTGAATGGGGTGCGATGGAGCGTTCGATTGATGTTCAGGTTTCACGTTTACGTCGTTTAATTGAAGAAAACCCTGCCCGTGCACGTTATATTCAAACGGTTTGGGGTGTCGGTTATGTATTTGTTCCAGATGGTGCGGAATAAGTTGAAAATGATGTGAGGCTTCAGCCTCACATCTTCATGCAATGATCAACATTTATGCACACCGATCATTGTGCTAGATTTAAAGAACAGACATTCCAATAACAAGTATATTCATCATAAAATTTCACTTACTAAATTCGCTTTACAACCTCTGCCACAGGACAAGATGTGAAACTCGAACCCATCGACCCACAAGAATTTACCGACTATGTGGCGTATTCTGAAAAGAAACGTACCCGCTGGGAGCGTTTTCTGGACAAAATCAAACCACGCTCTGCAGCCATGCGCACCACGGTACTGGTGGTTTTTGTGGTGTTGTTTAGCCTGTTTATGTCGTTGTGGTTCTTTTGGCGCACCTTGTATTTACCTGAAATTCAACAACACGCCCGCTATTTAGCGGTTGAACTGGAAATTTTAAACAATCCAGATTTGCGCATTTTTCACAATGAAGCCGAAGTCGATGTCGATGCGTGGCTTAAAAATCGGGTCGGCATTGAATATGTAACCGATCCACGTGAGTTTCCTAATGTACGGGAAAAAGTCATTGCAGAGTTTTTTACCCAACAAATAGAAAAGAAACTGGCAACTGAATTAAAAATGCAGGATGTCACGGTCTATTTCCAGTTCAAACCAAGCCCGCGTATTTGGATTCAAACCCCAGAAATGAATGGCAACTGGGTACGTGAACCCCTTAAAACCTATGCCAACTACAGCCCTGAATTGGTCTTTGGCTGGCTTTTGGGTATTCCACTGTTAGCTGCAGCAATTATTTTAACTCTAGTACGTCAGCTGAATCGTCCTTTGCGTCGTCTGCAAAATGCCGCCAATAGCTACAGTAAAACAGGCAAAGCACCTTATTTAGAAACCAATCACGGTCCGCAGGAAATTCGTGAGGTCAACCAAGCCTTTAATCACATGATTTATACCTTGGAACAGACTGAACGTGACCGTCGTATCATGTTGGCAGGTATTTCACACGACCTGCGCACGCCACTGACACGGATTCGTTTAAGTGCCGAAATGATGCCCGATGATGATTTTTTAAAAGAAGGCTTAATTTACGATGTAGAAGATATGGATGCGATTTTAAATCAATTCATTTCTTATATGCGTGATGGTTCCGATGAAGAATTACAAGAAACCGATTTAAATGTTTTGCTGCAGGAATTGATTATTCAATTTAAACCGTTGGATATTCGCTTTAACGCACAAGAATTACCTTTAATTCAGGCGCGCAGTTTGTCGCTGAAACGTCTGATTGGCAACCTGATTAATAACTCGAAACGCTATGGTGCAGAGCCAATTGAGTTGTCTGCAGAAGTGCTGGATGAACACATTCGGATTAGCGTGGCAGACAACGGTACAGGCATTCCAGAAGACCAAATTGCGGATTTAATGCAGCCTTTTGTACGCGGCAATGAAGCACGTACTGTACAAGGCAGTGGCTTAGGTTTGGCAATTGTAAAACGTATTGTCGATATTCATCAGGGCGAGCTCACCATTCAAAACCGTGAACACGGTGGTCTTGAAGCCATCATTACCCTGCCGTTACAACCTGAAATCGTTGAAGAAAAAAATAATGTTGGCACGCTGGAAAAAATCAAACAAAGTTTGAGTGAACACTTCTAAACGGCTGACGCTTTTGATCTCTATCTGGCTTGCTATATACCAATTTCAGACCAACAGCAAATCGGATGGACGATCAAAGTAAAAAATTCAGATGGTGCATATCAAAATTGTATAAAAATATATCAAACAAATTGTAATATTTACCTTTTGATATATAAATAAACGATTAAATTCAATTATTTATGTATTATTTTATATTTTTATACCACCATTTAGGCAAAAAATTAGACCTTAGCCTAACACCTATGCAAAATACCTTTTTTGATCGGTACAATCGGTATCAGTCTAGTATTTTACGAGAGTTCGCCATGTCTTTAGATCGCATCCGTTTAGCCTCCCTCCACGACAAAGTAATCAGCGCAGAACAAGCTGCTGAATTCGTTCAAGATGGTATGACCGTAGGTATGAGTGGCTTTACTCGTGCGGGTGAAGCAAAAGCTGTTCCACTTGCATTGGTGGCACGCGCTAAAACCAATCCTTTAAAAATTGACTTAATTACTGGGGCAAGTCTTGGTAATGATTTAGACAAGCAATTGACTGAAGCAGGTGTTTTGGCTCGTCGTATGCCGTTCCAAGTAGACAACACTTTGCGTAAAGCAATTAACCAAGGTCAAGTTATGTTCATTGACCAACACTTGTCTGAAACTGTTGAGCAAATGCGTAACAACACGCTAAAACGCCCAGACATCGCGATTGTTGAAGCAGTTGCAATTACTGAAGACAGCTTAATTATTCCAACAACTTCTGTAGGTAACTCTGCAAGCTTTGTTGAATATGCAGATAAAGTCATTATCGAAATCAACACCACTGTAAGCACAGAATTTGAAGGCCTACACGACATTTATATTCCTGAAGCACGTCCAACACGTGGTCCAGTGCCATTAACTCACGTTGAACAACGTATTGGAACCAAAGGTATTCAGTTAGACCCTGCAAAAGTTGTGGGTATTGTATTTAACGATACCTTGCTTGACTCTCCATCTAACGTGACCGATCCAGATGACGAAACTCAAGCAATTGCAGATCACTTGATCGCATTCTTTGAAAACGAAGTAGCACAAGGTCGTTTACCGAAAAACTTGGCACCTTTACAAGCAGGTATCGGTTCAATTGCAAATGCAGTATTAACAGGCTTCAAACACTCTAACTTTGAAGACTTGGTGATGTACTCAGAAGTACTCCAAGACTGTACGTTTGAATTGATTGATGCAGGCAAAATGAAGTTCGCTTCTGGCTGTTCAATGACTTTGTCTGAAAAATGTGGCGATCGCGTATTTGGTAATCTTGCACACTACAAAGACAAATTCATTTTACGTCCACAAGAAATTTCTAACTTCCCTGAGTTAGTACGTCGTTTAGGCATCATTGGCATTAACACTGCACTTGAGTTTGATATTTACGGTAACGTGAACTCAACCCACGTATGCGGTACCAAAATGATGAACGGTATTGGTGGTTCAGGTGACTTCGCGCGTAACGCACACTTGGCGATTTTCGTGACTAAATCAATTGCGAAAGGCGGTGACATTTCATCTATCGTTCCAATGGCTGCGCACGTAGACCACAACGAACACGACGTTGACATCTTAGTCACTGAGCAAGGTTTAGCAGATTTACGCGGTCTTGCACCACGTGAACGCGCTCGTGCGATTATCGACAACTGTGTACACCCAATGTACCGCAATGCATTGAATGATTACTTTGAGCGTGCATGTGCAAAAGGTGGTCACACTCCTCACCTACTTCGTGAAGCATTATCTTGGCATGCAAACTTCGAAGAACACGGTCACATGTTGACTCCTGCACAACAAGAATCTGCGCAACCAGCATAATTCGCGTGCAATAAAAAACGCCCTGATTTTTAAGGGCGTTTTTTTATGTCTTAAGTTTTTATGTCTTAGATTGTCACAAGGTCATTTGCGACAACGCACTCCATTTTACTCAAATGCCAAAGCTTTAAATTCATCTATAAAATGCTGCCCTAACTGGCGTAAACCATCCACACTGAGTGTGGTTTCAATCACACCCAAAGACACCACATCACGTTGAATTTGCAGCACAGTTTGACCTTGCGGGTTGATATAAAAACGAGAACCCAAAGTTGCAAATTTGCTTGCTAAGTCTAGGTTTTGTTCAGCTCGAACTTGATTCACCACATCTTGCGCGGTAAAACGGTATTGATCATGCAGCAAATTTAAGCTGTTGGATTGCCCATATTCTGCACTTAATGCACAATCATCCAAGACCTGTAAAGGCTGATCAAGATTGGCAAAAGCAGTCGCAGGGAGACTCAGCGCAAGACTGAATAAAATAGGGAGAGAAAATTTTAACATTGGACACCTCGCACATAGGTAAATTACACCTGTGGAGAAACATCCTTTTTTCACCAACTTATATTTTAAGTTCAAAAATCACTCAATACATTGACTTTTTATACCAAGCGACCTAAACGCAGCAAAACTGGAAACTGAATTTCCAAGCCCTGAGCAGGTTGCTGCTGCAACAATTGTTGTAATTCAAGCAAGGGCGTATCAGTATGTTGCTTTAAATAATGCTGCAGTCCCGACCAAGTGTTTAAATAATTCAGCAATTGTGCTGCCGACCAACGATATTTCAGGCAAAGTTCGGGTGTCACGATTTCTTGAAATGGGAAAGGAATCGTGCGATATAAGTCATCAATATAACGACGTTCAGCATCCCAACAACCTTTTAAGGTCTGAAAATACAAGCGTTGAATTGCGGTATTCACCTCAGGATCTACAGCTTGAATCAGACCGTAGCCCACCGCAGCAAATATTCCACTCGGTTTTAGCACCCGATGCACTTCGGCATAAAAGGCATCAAAATTGAACCAGTGAATCGCTTGTGCAACGGTAATTAAATCCACACTCGCATCTGCCAATCCGCTGTCTTGCGCCAAGCAGATACGATAACTCACATTTGCCCACTGCGGTGCCAAATCCAACTGTGCTTGACTTAAATCTGTGGCTAAAATCTGCTGAAAATGTGGTACCAATAACTGGGTAAACTGCCCCGAACCGGCACCACAATCCCAGGCAAAAGTTCGTTCAGGTACATGCTTTAAAATTTCCTGGACAATTTCTGCAGAATAAGCCGGACGGGCCTGTTTATAGCGCAAGCTGTCATCAGAAAACAGATCTTTCATTTAACGATGCTCATAATATTTATAAATTTAATCAATGACCTGATCAATTCTAAAACTGGTCTGGGCAATGAGCACCCGCTGATCATTCAATTGATAATATTTAACATCGTATGGAGCCAATTTCCAGCTCTGGGCAGGATTAAAACTGACCCGGTGGTTCCCGACTGGCTGAGCATATAACGGAGTAATGATCTCTGAAGAACATGACTAGCTCACAGGCTGAAAACAGCCCCAATTTTCAACTGCGCAGGCATTTGCCACTTTCTCGCGGCGGCAAATATAGGCTTCGCTGGCAAAGCTAAGGATTTTTTCAAAAGAAAAATGATTACTTTTTCGGTGTCGGTAGCTCAGGTACAGAAAAATTATTTATAGAAGGTTCAATCGTACCAATGCTGACATTTTTCAGGTCGAGCTGTATATGCATATCACGATCGATGGGCTGCATACTGTTGCTATTGCTACGATCAATATGCTGCATACTGTTGCTACGGTTTATACCAAAGGGTTGCAACATAATATACAAGCCTTGTGTAGGATCACTCGACTGTAAACCCTGAGCAATACTCAATACATACTGTTGTAGAAAGGGCGATAACGAATTTAGGTCGGGTTGTGCTTGTAAGGGCTGAATTTCCAGATTGGCAACCACATAGCTGTCGATCATAAAGTTTTGTGCTTCACGTGAATTACGAATAACTTGATGCTGTAAAGCACGGAGATTTTTTTCATCATTCTGATACGGCACAATCCCGGTTTCTGTACGTAACTCTGGCTCGGCCAGTACGTGCAGGGTGGGTAAGGTCACCGCGTCATCCGCGTGGACCATCATGCTCCATGGACAGCCCAATATCAGCAGCAAAGGATATATTTTTATAAATTTCATAAACTTGTCTCGCAACGTAATTTCAGGACAATGCAGTTTTACACCATGCAAGAAAAAAATTTTTCACTGCAACCGTATACGTTTTATAGCCTACCTGAAAATCAATTTTGGCTCACCTTGACTCGGATAAACGGTCTTTTTCACTTTCTTAAATCTATTATGGGTATGCAATTTTTCTTGGAATTTTAATGCGCTTTGCATGTAATTATAATTCTCTATGACCAACCTAGAGGCGAAAAAAAAACCTCAAACAGTGTTTGAGGCTTTTTGAATATGGTGGCGAGACCCAGGATCGAACTGGGGACACACGGATTTTCAATCCGTTGCTCTACCGACTGAGCTATCACGCCAATGCCGTGTATTAAGCCGTATCTCGGCTGAATAGTCAATAAAAATCATCACTTTTTTATTTGATCGCATAAATTTTATGCAAAAAAAATCCCTGATGGGATCAGGGATTGAAAACGTTTAACCGTTTTGAATATGGTGGCGAGACCCAGGATCGAACTGGGGACACACGGATTTTCAATCCGTTGCTCTACCGACTGAGCTATCACGCCAATGACGCGTATTAAACAGTTTCAGCTGTAAATCGTCAATAGTCTTTTTCGCTTTTCAGTGCAAATGTTTACTTTTACACCAACCTCATTCTATTTCTGCTGAAATATCACCCAAAAATTTAAAAATGAGTTCTTTTCCAATTAAATTTTGACAAACTTCCGATACGCGAATGTGGGGCACGGATGCCCCACGTTACCCATCACGACAAGGATGTCGTGTATGGGTAACAAAAGACTTTTGCCTACTTTGGGTCTTGCCAAAGTAGGAAGATGCCTACGCAAAGCTATTTAAACCTTAGCTAAAAATTGTGGCTGTGCAAGCACAAAAAACAATATAGGATTTAGTTGACATCCTCCCCGACCTAAAGGACGGAGATTCCTACTGCTAGACGCTCATGTCCGAGCGCAAGAATATTCAGTGCGGAATTTACATCCCGATCATGGAGCGTACCACACTCCACACACTGCCATTCTCTTATTCCAAGTCCTGCTCTACCTTCCGGACTACTGGAGCGTGAGCCACAGCACGAACAAGTTTGGGTGGTATAGGCTTCATTGACTTCTTCATAACATACCCCTGCGTTCTCGCATTTATACTTGAGCATGGTTCTTAGTGTTGTCCAACTGGCATCTAGCACTGATTTAGCCAATCTGGTTTGTGC
>NZ_VPEA01000048.1:0-1036 GCF_013417365.1 Acinetobacter sp. YH12252 | reverse complement strand
TTCGTATGACTATGTATTCATCATACGATACCTACCTTAAGGTAGGTGGGTTTCCCCATTCAGAAATCTCCGGATCAAAGGATATTTGCCGCCTCCCCGGAGCTTTTCGCAGGCTATCACGTCTTTCTTCGCCTCTGACTGCCAAGGCATCCACCACATGCACTTAATTACTTGACTATACAACCCCAAACAGTCGTTAACACTTACAAGTGAGTGTAACAACAGGCTTGCGCCCACAGTTTGTTGCTTTGTGCACTTAAGCACTGTACAGCTTCAATCTAAATTCATATACCAAAACGCTTGATTCAGTTAATTTGCTAGTTCTCATTTCAATTCGTAATTAAACCGTAACACCGAAGTATTACTGTCAATCTTGAATTAAATGAGTTGAACAATTTATTTCAGACTCAATTTTTGCCAATCTATTAATGAATTAATGCGTCTTCGTCAGACCGCACTAAATACTGTGATATTTAAATCACAGAACTTAATAAACCATCAAATCTAATCATTCGATCTTTTATTAAGTTCTGCAATCTTTAGCTTAAAGCTCCAGTATATGTGTGCCTGCGCACAGCATAGCTGTTTGCTTAAATTTTAAGGAAAAGCAGTGCTTTTCTGATCTTAAAATTTGGTGGAGACTAGGAGAGTCGAACTCCTGACCTCCTGCGTGCAAAGCAGGCGCTCTACCAACTAAGCTAAGTCCCCAGCTTATCATCTGTGATTCGATGTATCGTAAACTGTGTTAAGGCGAATGCTTAACTCGAGCATAGCTCTCGTCTTGCGCTCGGGCGAAACATGTTTCGCTGACCCTCGCTCATGGTGGGTCTGACAAGACTTGAACTTGTGACCCCACGCTTATCAAGCGTGTGCTCTAACCAACTGAGCTACAGACCCTCAGATACATCAATGAAGAACAACTTGTTGTGGATTCTTACCAATCGTCAATCTTTCGTTAAGGAGGTGATCCAGCCGCAGGTTCCCCTACGGCTACCTTGTTACGACTTCACCCCAGTCATCGGCCACACCGTGGTAA
>NZ_VPEA01000047.1:0-1123 GCF_013417365.1 Acinetobacter sp. YH12252 | reverse complement strand
AATACAAAAAATTTCTGTAAAATCGTACATGGTAGTTAGAGCCTTTGGGTTGTGTCGTAACTTTCTAAATGGCTCTAACTACCTTTTTTTCAAGGGCTTTTCTTATCCGTAATTCGGGTTAATATAGATGCAATGCAAATACAACACAGATGGATTGGTCAGCAAATGTTAAAACAAAGTATGTTTACCATGGCAGCAATGCTTATCAGCTTCAATACGATGGCAGCCAACACCGTGGTAGAAATGACAACCAGCATGGGCAATATTGAAATCGAACTGTTTAATGACAAAGCCCCAGTTTCTGCAAAGAACTTTGAAAACTATGCCAAGTCAAACTTCTATAACGGTACGATCTTCCATCGTGTTATCCCAGGCTTTATGGTGCAAGGCGGTGGTATGGATGCCAATATGCAAGAAAAGCCAACCAAAGCGACCATTCGTAATGAATCAAGTAATGGATTGAAAAATACCCGTGGTACCTTGGCAATGGCACGTATGAATCATCCTGATTCTGCCAGCAGCCAATTCTTTATTAATGTGGTAGATAACGATTTCTTAAATCGAAGTCCACGTAACGCAGGCTATGCGGTATTTGGTCAAGTCACTAAAGGTATGGATGTTGTCGATAAAATTGTAAAAGTACCAACAGGCAACTATGGCATGCATCAAAATGTACCGAAACAAGCGGTAAAAATACTCAGTGTGAAAGTGAAAGAGGCTGCCCCAACAAAATAAGCGGATTTAGATTGCAAAAATATGAAAAACATATTTTTAATTTAAAATTATAGGGTTAGTGCGAGTTTTGCGTGTTTTTGAACCAAAATAGTGCGTAAAAATCCAACACTCGTGAAAACAAGCAGTTAAAAGCACTTGCACGTGTAGGAAATTGCCCTATAATGCACTCATCCCGACGCGAAACAGCCTACGAACTTAGCTTACAGGGTTGAGTTGTTAGAAGTGTTTTGCGTTAAAATTTCTGCTGACGAGGCAGAAATTAAGATCATTAAGAGATTATGAAGAACAACTTGTGTGGATTTTTACTGATTGATTGATCGAAATATTATCATTGATTGATTGGTTTAAATTACTCGAAGTTTATTTGAGCGAAATTTAAGTCAGAAAA